>JAGRJD010000027.1 GCA_020442915.1 Thiothrix sp.
CAGTGGGCATTGACCATGTATTCCACTGCATCGGCAATCAACTCGCGTGAGGGCAGGGAGTAAAGCATGCCACCGTGGCCCATGGCGATACCGTCATCCACCGCGATGGTATTGAATTCCTTGGCCACGCCACCGTGTGCCTCGATTTCGCGTGCGACCATCTGACCCAGGTCCTTGAGGTGGACATGGCCGGGGACGAACTGGGTAAAGGAGTTGGCAATGGCGATAATGGGCTTCTTGAAGTCTTCATCCTTCATGCCGGTGGCGCGCCACAGGGCGCGTGCGCCCGCCATGTTGCGGCCAGCGGTGGAGGTTCGGGAACGGTACTCGGGCATGGGACGGCTCTCCTGACAATACGAAAAAGGGACAAACTGGCATTTTATCAGGACGGCAGGGCTTGTCACCCCATTGCGCTGGCGCATGGGGTGATCATGGACGGTATCCGGGTCTGCCGGGAATAGGCTTTGCCAGATTCAGGGCGATGGTGGTACTTTGCATGGCTCATCAGGCTGTGTTGCCGGAAGCGGTTCCGTGGTCAGTGGCAGCCGGCATGGCATTTACAAGCGAGACTGGATTTATCAAGATGAAAGAGAAGGGGTTTACCACGCAGATCATCCATGGTGATCGTGCCGCGTCGATCGAGCATGGCTCCATACACAAGCCGGTGCATCAGGTCGTGTTCTATGGCTATCAGACCGCCGAAGCGCTGGCTGCGGTATTTCAGGGAACACAGGGGGGCTATACCTACAGCCGCCAGAACAACCCGACCGTGACCGCCCTGCAGACCAAGGTCAGTGCGCTGGAGCAGGGTGAGGATACCCTGTGTTTTGCAACCGGCATGGCTGCGATCACCGCCACCTGCCTGACCTTGCTGCAGGCCGGGGATCACCTGATTTCCAGCCGGTTTCTGTTCGGCAATACCAACAGCCTGTTCCAGACCCTGAGCGGGCTGGGGATTGAAGTCACCTTTGTCGATGCCACCGATGTGGCCAATGTGGCAGCGGCACTGCAGCCCAATACCCGCATGGTTTTTGTCGAAACCATCGCCAATCCCCGTACCCAGGTGGCAGACCTTGCCGCCATTGGTGAATACTGCCGCCAGCGGGAACTGGTGTATGTGGTGGACAATACCATGACCACGCCGGCCCTGTTTCTGCCAAAATCGGTCGGGGCCAGCCTGAGCATCAACTCCCTGAGCAAAAGCATTGCCGGGCATGGTGAGGCACTGGGGGGGGCGATCACCGATCTGGGGCTGTATGACTGGAGCCGCTACCCCAATATCAATCCCGTCTATCGCAAGGGCGATCCGCGGAAGTGGGGGCTGCAGCAGGTGCGCAAGAAGGGGCTGCGTGACATGGGCGCGAGCCTGTCTCCGGATGCGGCCCAGCGCATTGCCATCGGGGCGGAAACCCTGACGTTGCGGCTGCAGCGGGCCTGTCACAATGCCCAGGCGCTGGCAGGGTTCTTTGATCAGCATCCCGCCGTGAAGCAGGTCTACTACCCCGGTCTTGCCACACACCCGCAGCACCAGCGGGCACAGACCCTGTTCCGTGGCTTCGGGGCCTTGATGAGCATTGACCTGATGGATGAAGCGACCTGCTTTGAAGTCCTGAACCGCCTGCGCTGTGTGGTGCTCTCCACCCATCTGGGGGATAACCGCACCCTGGCGATTCCGGTAGCCCACACCATCTTTTTCGAGATGGGGCCGGAGCGCCGGGCGGCCATGGGGATTTCAGAAGGCACGATCCGGATTTCCGTCGGTATTGAAGACCTGGATGACCTGCTGGAAGATTTTTCACAGGCACTGGGCTGAGGGCCGGTACCGGCTTGTAGGGGCTGCGGGCTGGCACAGCCCAAAACCGGCTTCATGCCAGATAATCGCTGCCGTCACCCCCACGCTGGTGTTTCAGCAGCAGCGGCCCGACGGGGCGGAAATGCGTCAGGGCATAAGCCCGCAGGATCGGTGCTCCCAGCGCCAGTCCCAGTACCCCGATCCATACGCTGTCCCGGAAGGACTCCAGCGTTTCCGGCTCAAACCCGGAAATGAAGGCCAGATCGACCCACTGCAACAGCACCACCAGCAGGTTGTTACCCAGGTGCATCAGGATCGGCGCGATCAGGCTGCGGGTCTGCATGGCCAGCAGGGAAGCCAGCAGGCCGAACACCAGTGCCCCGAGAATGTCCTGATGCAGCAGGGCAAACAGCATGGATGAGCCCAGCATGGCGGGCATGGCTCCGAAGCGCAGGGTCCAGCGATTCAGCAGGTAGCCCCGGAACAGGTATTCCTCCACGACCGGTGCCAGGAGCACCATCAGCACGATACCGGCCAGATTACCCGGCAGGTACAGGCTGTTTTCATCCCAGTACATCAGGAGCGGGGTGCCGGCAAGCCATTGTTGTACATAATCCGATGCGACAAAGGAGAGTGGATAATAAACCAGATACAGCAGGGCCATTGAAACCCCGACCATGGCAAAGCCGAGTTTCAGGCAGGTGACGGCTTCAGTACGGGTGGGGAGATTGAGCGCCAGTGCGGCCAGTTCATCCCGCTGCTGGCCGGGGAGCAGCCACAATAACAGACCGGTGAGCAGGTAGCCGGCCAGTCCGGTCAGGTTGTCGAGTATAAAGTGTGCGCCGGGGGGACTGTCCTGCAGGGATGCCGCTCCGGCAGGCACGAAAGCCGGCAGCAGGTAAAAATACACCAGCAGGCCCATGCCGTAATTGGCAAAAAAGAAAGCGGCCAGTGCCAGGCGTGACGGCACCTGATCCAGCGGGTTGTGTTTCATGCCGGGCTTCCCTGGCGGTAATGCTGGCTTTCCAGCCCGTATTTTTTCATCTTGTCCGCCAGGGTCTTGCGCGGGATGTTGAGGCTGTCGGTGATGGCGCGCATATTGCCGTTGTGGCGTTTCAGGGCCTGCCCGATCAGGGCCTTCTCGAAACTGGCCACCTGTTCGGCCAGTGACAGGCCGGTTCCGGTCTGCTCGTCAGACTGCATCAATGCGGCCAGATCATAATTGTGACTTTCACCCAACAGGACATAGCGTTCGGCAATGTTGCGCAGCTCCCGGCAGTTACCCGGCCAGTCATGCCCCATCAGCACCCGCAGGGCGCGTGAATCAATGGCCGGCACCTCGCAGGCATTGTTGGCGGCGGCGACCAGCACGAAATGCTGGAACAGGGTGGGAATGTCTTCGCGCCGGGCACGCAGGGGCGGAATTTCCAGCGTCACCACATTCAGGCGGTAATACAGGTCCTGACGGAAGGCCGCTTTTTCGCCGGCCTGCTTGAGATCGACCTTGGTGGCTGCCACCACGCGCAGGTTGAGCGGCAGCAGGGTGTTGGAGCCCAGGCGCTCGATCTGGCGTTCCTGCAGCACACGCAGCAGCGGCGCCTGGGTCGGCAGGGGCATGCTTTCGATTTCATCCAGAAACAGGGTGCCGCCATTGGCATGCTCGAACTTGCCGATACGTTTGTCACGGGCACCGGTAAAGGCCCCGGCCTCATGCCCGAACAGCTCGCTTTCCAGCAGGTTGTCCGGAATGGCGCCGCAGTTGATGGCCACAAAATTGCGGTCACGGCGCTTGCTCTGCTCATGCAGCGAGCGTGCCACCAGCTCCTTGCCGGTGCCGGTTTCCCCCCACACCAGGACATCGGCGTCCACGTTGGCGAGCCGGGCAATCATGCGCCGCAGGTTCACGATGCCTGGTGCATCCCCGATAATACGGGGTCCGAGCCGGCCATTGACCTGGGTGGCCAGCGCTTCGCGCAGGGCGCGGTTTTCCAGCGTCAGACGGCGTTTTTCCAGCGCCCGCCGGACGGTTTCTACCAGTTCGCTGTTGGCGAACGGCTTTTCCAGCAGGTCATAACCGCCCTGACGCATCGCCTGTACCGCAGTGGATACATCCGCATGACCACTGATCAGGATCACCGGCAGGTCACGGTCCAGTTTCAGGATGTGCTGCATCAGTTCCAGTCCGTCCATGCCCGGCATGCGCAGGT
>JAGRJD010000133.1 GCA_020442915.1 Thiothrix sp.
TGGTGCTGGATGTGATGCTGCCCGGCAAAGACGGCCTGGAAATCTGCAAACAGATCCGCAAGACCTCCACCCTGCCTGTCATCATGTTGACAGCACGGGTGGAGGAAATTGACCGCCTGCTCGGGCTGGAACTCGGGGCCGATGACTATATCTGCAAACCCTTCAGTCCACGTGAGCTCATCGCCCGTATCAAGGCCGTACTGCGCCGTACCCAGCCCGAGCTGGTTCCAGGCGGCCCCCAGAACAACCCCAGCCTGCCCCGGATACGCCTGAGCCGGCATCACCTGACGGCCAGCAACGGCAATGAAGATGCCCCCCTGACACTGGTGGAATTTGAGCTGCTGGAAACCCTGCTGTCCCAGCCGGGGCGTATTTTCAGCCGCCAGCAGTTGATGGAACGGGTCTATCCGGACAACCGTATTGTCAGTGACCGCACCATTGACAGCCACATCAAGAAGTTACGCCGCAAGATTGCCGCACTGGTCGGTGAACAGGAACTGATTCACTCGGTCTATTCCGTCGGTTACAAATACGAAGGATAACGATACGGCCTGCTGAAAAAAGATAAATCCAAAATATTTGCACATTTCCGGCAAACTTGCTGCGCATTCCGGCGCTATGATCAAGTCTTGTCGAACCCACGACAACAAGTGCCAAAAGCTGAAATTACAAACCGAAGAAGAAAAAGGAAACAGGAGAGAAACTGCATGAAAACATTCATCACCGGGCTTGGCCTGGCCGGACTGCTGGCGGTGTCAACTGCCTTTGCAGCCCCGGACAGTGCCGCCATCACCCAGCGGGTGGAGCAACTGAAAGCTGAATTCAATCTTGATGACCAGCAGACACAACGCCTGCAGAACATGCTGGATACCGCCACCAGCCAGACCCCGGAAGACCGGCAGGCCAGAGCACAGGCCCGGCAGGAACGCCGTATGGAAATGCGCATGAAACGCATGCAGGAACGGCTGGGCCTGACGGATGAGCAGGTCAGTCAGCTGAAAGCCCTCATGAGCGATCACATGGCAAAAATGAAGGCTCTGCAGGAGGCACACCAGCAGCAGATGGCATCCATATTGACACCGGAACAACTGGCCAAAATGCAGGATATGCGCACCAGTATGCAGCACGGAATGCGTGGCGGCATGCATGGCAAGGGACGCATGGGCATGATGTGCGGCCAGCATGGCGGCAAAGGCAAACCCATGAACGGGGATAGTACCGGTAAAAATGACCAGAACGCAGCACCGGACAGTACCCAGAACTGACCTGAAAAACCCGTATTTTACTTTCACCTGACTTTCACCTCGTCTTGCCGGACCTTCGGGTCCGGTTTTTGTTTTTCGGCACCTGCCGCTGCCCCGCCCTCGACGGCTCCCGCTCTCCGCACCCGCCACGACACCCAGACCTACCGGATCGCCCCCCCACCGTGCGCCCCACCCAGCCCATTCCGGTTTCAATCCGCCTGCGCCGGCCTCACACGGGTTCCAAGGTATTTGCACATTTCCTGCCCGCTACCTGCCTATTCAACCCGTAAAGTGGCTGTCACTGAAACACAGAACCTGAACACAATAGGAGACAAAAGCAATGAAACACTGCAAGCATAAAAAATCCATGTACCGTAAAACTGCTGCCGGTCTGGGTATTGCCGGCCTGCTGGCTGGAACCCTGGCATTCGCAGCCCCGGACAGCGCCACCGTCAAGGAGCGCGTCGACCAGCTGAAAAGCGAGTTCAGCCTCAATGATCAGCAGGCGGCACGCCTGAACATGATGCTGAGCGCCAGCAACCCGGAAGCCCGGGCTGCAAACCGGGAAGCCATGGCCACCCGGCAGATGGACCGTCGTCTGGAGCGTATGAAAAGCCGGCTGAACCTCAGTGATGAGCAGGTTGGCAAGCTCAAAACCCTGATGACGGAGCAGGCAGCCAAGATGGAAGCCCTGCGCCAGGAAAACCAGAGTCAGTTTGAAGCGATCCTGACCCCCGAGCAGGCCAGCAAGCTGAAAGCAATGCGCACCACCATGCAGGAGCGGGGCATGAAAGGCCGGGGCATGCGTGACGGAAAGCGCGGTGGACATGGCATGCAGGGAAGCCGTCACGGCATGAAAGGCCACGGACGCGGGTATGACAAAGGTGGAATGGGCCGGGGACACGGCTACGGTTACTGGGGCAACCCGGCCAGCAAAAACATGCAGCCACCTGCTGCACCAGCCGCTCCAGAAGCCCCCGCAGCACCGGCAGCCGCTCCCGACGCATCACAGCAATAAGCGACTCGCCAGACACCTCTACGCACCAGTTGCCGGACCTTCGGGTCCGGCTTTTTATTACTGCTCAGGCAACCGAATACCCGCGCAAACGCCGGGCAAATGCCTCCAGGGCATCAATGCCGGTCTGTTCGGCATTGGCAACCCACTCCTGCAGCGCAGCCAGCCGGGACTCCTGGCTCTGGGCAGTGCGCTCCAGCAGCAGCTGCAGACGCTGCTGATACTGGTATACGGTTTCCAGCACCTGATGACGTGCCAGAATCGGACCAAGCCCATCCATGGTATGCATGTCCAGCATCTGGCCACTCAACAGACGCTCCAGCAGGCGCGACTGGCGACGGCCAAAGCCGGCATTCTGCCGACGCTCGGCCCTGATCACCGGAAACGCCACCTGACGGGTGAAATGGGACAGTACCTGCAGGCGGTTCCCGAGCATGGTGCGCACGGTATCCAGATCAACCGTGGTCTTGTTGCAGTCAATGCGCAGCACGGGGGCAAGCGCAAGTACCCTGGCCTGTCCCAGCAACGCCAGCAGACGGATATAGACCCAGCCGATGTCAAGCTCATACCAGCGGGAGGACAGGCGTGCAGAAGCCGCAAAGGCATGATGATTGTTATGCAGCTCTTCACCACCGATCAGGATGCCCAGCGGAGAAATATTGCGCGAAGCATCGGCGGTATTCCAGTTGCGATAGCCCCAGAAATGGCCGACACCATTGATGACACCCGCAGCCCAGAACGGAATCCAGAGCATCTGTACCAGCCAGACCACCAGCCCGGCCCAGCCGAACAGCAGCAGATCCAGCCCCAGCATGATCAGAATGCCCAGCCAGGAGAAACGGGTATACAGATTGCGCTCCAGCCAGTCATCCGGTGTGCCACGCCCGTAAAGCCGCAGGGTTTCCGGGTTGCGGGCCTCCTGGTTATAAAGCAGCGCTCCCAGCCACAACACCGTGTTCAGGCCCCTAACCTGCGGGCTGTGCGGATCATCAGCCGTCTCACACCGGGCATGGTGCTTGCGGTGAATCGCAACCCACTCACGTGTCACCATGCCGGTGGTCAGCCAGAGCCAGAAGCGGAAAAAATGAAACGGCACCCGCCCCAGCTCCACAGCCCGGTGCGTTTGAGAACGGTGCAGGAAAATGGTCACGCCGGCAATGGTGACGTGCGTCAACCCCAGGGTGATCAGCACCAGTTGCCAGATACCCAGATCAGAAAAAAGCCCCATCAGCAAATCATCCTCTCTTGAGATACGAAAAAGCCCGCCGGTACGGCTCCCCCCGCAACCGGGATCGACCCCCGTTTGCATCCGTACCATAACGCCAGACTACGCCAGCCGGCCTGAGAAGGCGCTGAACCCGGACTGCCGCAGTCCGGCCCCTGTTTACATCCGAACCTCACACAGGGAGGTTGCGCTGTTGGGCGGGGTACGCCAGCGTCCGGTCCACTCGGCATACTGCTGCAGGGCAACCGCCTGGCAGCGCAAGGTTGCTTCCTGCTGGTTACGGATATAGCCAGCCTCGATTTCACGGGTTCCCAGATTGAGCTGACAGACAGATACCTGACCTGCCACCACGGTGCGCCATTTCCCGCTCCAGCTGGCACCGGGATAACGCCTGGCGATCTGCGGACATTTCTGGGCCGCCTCCTGCTGGTTGCGGATGAGTCCGGCCTCATACTCCCGCTCCAGCATGTCGACTTCACAGACCGCCATATTGCCGGACGCGATGCCCCACCACTTGCCGGTCCAGACCGCATTGTTCTGTTTTGCCAGCTGGGGGCACTTCTGCTGCGCATGCTGCGCATTGTTGATCGGCCCGGCCTCCAGCGGTTTGACCCTGGCCTGTACCGGCAGCAGCAATCCGCCCAGCAACACCCCGAATATCAGGGTCCGGACTCCGGCACTGACAGATAATGTCTGGAATTTAATCATGGATACCTCACAGTCGTGCTTCGCTTCAATATGATCCGGGAGTCTATCATATGGCATTTTTTTCGGGAAAAATACGGCGACTTCGGGTGTTGAAACGACAATATAGTCAATATATTCAGTGCTGCCGAACGAGATGGATTCAGTAACTCCCGCTATACTATAGACAGCGATTATTGACAACAGCGAGGGAGGGAGTCATGTTCAAACGCATCCATCGGGCCGGGTTTCTTGTCCTGCCGGTCCTGACCAGCCTGCTGCTGGCCGGTACGGTACAGGCTGAAGGTGAACGCACCATGCTGGTGCTGGATGCTTCCGGCAGCATGTGGGGTCAGCTGGACGGCAAAACCAAAATCGAGATTGCACGCGAAGCGCTGGGCAGGCTGGTCGACGACTGGCCTGCCAGACGCGAGGTCGGGCTGGTGGCCTATGGCCATCGCAGCAAGGGTGACTGCAGGGACATTGAGACCATCCTCCCGGTCGGCCCGCTGGACGCCAACCGACTGAAAAAAACGGTTGCGGGCATCAATCCCAAGGGCAAGACGCCACTATCCGCCGCCGTGCGCCAGGCCGCCGAAGCCATGAAATATACCGAGGAAAAAGCCACTGTCGTGCTCCTGAGTGACGGCAGGGAAACCTGTGACATGGACCCCTGTGCCCTGGGAACGGAGCTGGAAAAACTGGGGGTGGATTTCACTGCACACGTGATCGGATTCGATGTCGCCAGCAGCGAGGATCAGGCGGGCCTGCGCTGTCTGGCGGAAAACACCGGCGGGCTTTTCATTCCGGCGGCGAATGCAGAGGAGCTGAATGCTGCGCTGGAGCAGACCGCCAAAGCCCCGGAGCCCGAACCGGTACCCATGCCTGAAGAACCCGCTCCGGCACCGACAGCACCCCAGGCTGAACTGCAGGCCCCGGCAGAAGCCGTCAAGGGTACACTGCTCAAGGTCGGCCTGAAAGCGGAAGACGGTCTGGACGGCTATGTCTACCTGTATGCCAAAGGCCGGGACAAATACCTCAGCTACGGCAACGTGCGTGCCGCAAAAACCGGTGGCTACCAGCCTGCTGAACTGCGCCTGCCTGCCGCCACCGGTGAATTCACCCTGAAGTGGCTCAGCGGCAAGAACGAGGTACTGGCCGAAGC
>JAGRJD010000134.1 GCA_020442915.1 Thiothrix sp.
ACCTCAACTTCCTGCGGGTGCGCGAGTGGCAGGATCTGGTGGCGCAGCTCCGCCAGATCGCCAACGAGCTCGGCATCCGGGTGAACCACGACGACGCCGCCCCCAGCGAGGTCCACCGGGCGTTGTTGAGCGGCCTGTTGTCCCAGATCGGCCTGCGCGACCCAGAGCGCAACGAGTACCTGGGTGCCCGCAACGCCCGCTTCGTCATCGTCCCCGGTTCGGTGCTGCAGCGCAAGGGCCCGCGCTGGGTGATGGCGGCGGAGCTGGTGGAAACCAGCAGGCTGTATGCGCGCACGGTCGGCAAAATCCAGCCTGAATGGGTGGAGGCGTTCGGCGCGCACCTGCTCAAGCGCCATTACAGCGAGCCGCACTGGGAGGAAAAGCCCGCCAACGTGGCCGCCTTCGAGCGCACGTCGCTGTACGGCATTACCATCACGCCCAGACGCAAGGTCAGCTACGGGCGCATTGATCCGGTTATCAGCCGCGAAATTTTCATCCGGCATGCGCTGGTGTACGGCGAATACCGGACCGGTGCAGAATTTTTCCGGCATAACGCCGGGTTGATCGCCGAAATCGAGGCGCTGGAAGCCAAGGGGCGGCGGCGTGACATTCTGGCCGATGAGGCGCTGCTGTATGACTTTTTCGATGTGCTGATTCCGGCGCAGGTGGTGAACGGGCATTCCTTCGAGAAGTGGCGGCGCAAGGCCGAGCAGAAAAACCCGAAGTGCCTGTACCTGACGCCGGCGTATCTGATGCAGCGCGAGGCTGGACATGAGCGCAGCGGGCAGTTCCCGGACAGTATCACGGTGCAGGGCATGATCCTGCCACTGAGTTACCATTTTGAGCCGGGTGCGGAAAATGACGGTGTCACGGTGCGCGTGCCCTTGCTGGTGCTGAACCAGCTGTCGCCGGTGCGCTTTGAGTATCTGGCACCGGGCATGCTGGAGGAAAAGCTCACGGCGTTGATTCGCGGCCTGCCCAAACCGGTGCGCAAGCAGTTTGTGCCGGCGCCGGATTATGCCCGTGCCTGCCTGGAGGCGATCGCGCCGAGTGAAACCACACTACTGGCTGAGGCACTGGGGCAGCAATTGCTGCGCATGAGCGGGTCGCGCGTGGAGCCGGAATGGTGGGCGCAGGTCGAGCTGCCGGCGCATCTGTGCATGCGTTTCGAGGTGGTGGATGAAGCTGGCAGGGTGGTGAAAGCCGGGCGCGATCTGCAGGCCTTGCGGGGCCGGATCGGCCAGCAGGCGCAGCAGGAGCTGGTGCGTCAGCCCGCGCTGCAGATTGAGCGTCAGGGGCTGACCCGCTGGGATTTCGGCGATCTGCCGGAGCGGCACCAGCTTGACATGGGTGGCATGAAGCTTTTCGCCTGGCCGGCGCTGATGGACCGGCGCGATCACGTGGATATCCGCCTGTTCGACAACGAGGACGAGGCGTGTCGCCAGCACCGTCTGGGTGTGTTGCGCCTGTGCCTGCTGGCCCTGCCGGCGGAGGTGCGCGATGTGCCGAAACAGGTCAGCGGCATGCAGCAGCTCTGCCTGCATTATGCCGCCACCGGCAAGTGCGAGGCGCTGAAAGAAAGCATGGTCCGCTACGCCTTCCGGCAGGCGTTCCTTGTGTATCTGGACGTGCGCACGCAGGCCGGTTTCGAGGCGGCGCTGGCTGAAGGACGCAAGGCCGTCCTCCCGCAGGCACAGGAACTGGGGCGGGTGCTGAAACCGGCCTTTGCGGTGTATCACGAGGTTCGCAAGCAGCTCAAGGGCCGCCTGAATCCGGCCTGGCTGGAGGCGCTGAACGACATCAATGATCAGCTCGGGCATCTGGTGTTTGCCGGCTTTCTGGAGCAGATGGAAGCGGATGAGTTGCGCCACCTGCCGCGCTACCTGAAGGGTATCCAGCGCCGGCTGGAAAAGCTGGCCGACGCACCGGGCCGGGACCGGGGCCTGCGGGTGCAGGTACAGCCTTACTGGGATCAATACAAGGACCGGGCCGGGAAAGCCGGGCATGATCCGGATATTTCCGGGGCCTTGCGTGAGTTTCGCTGGCTGGTGGAGGAGTTCCGTATTTCACTGTTCGCGCAGGAGCTGGGTACGGCAAAACCGGTGTCGGCCAGACGCCTGGACAAGGCCTGGGAAACGGTCTGAGCCGCGAGTGGGTGGGCCGCGTGCCGAAGTGGAGCAGTGGCTGGGAGAGTCGGATTATTCACCAGTTGACGGGCAGTATTATTATGCTGCCGATCCGCCGGAGGCAGGAGGCATCCCGGTTCAACAACACGGGAGCCGGGGCCTGATACTGGATTACCGGAATCAGGCGGGGGAGCTGACCGGGCAGCTGCAGCATTTTGAACTCGGCTTCATTGGTGAGTAAGTGCAGCGTTTTCGGTATCTTGAATTTTGCGTGAATCTTCTCCCTTTTCTATGCTACATATTGCCGCCAACCAAACGGGGTGGGTAATAACAGGGAGTAATTCATGCATGAAGAGATTTTGGTCGCTTTGGTGATCATTCTGGGGCTCGGAATTGTCAGTCAGCTGGTGTCGTGGTGGGTCAAGCTGCCGGCGATCCTGTTCCTGCTGCTGACCGGGATTGCGCTGGGGCCGGTGAGTGGCGTCATCAGGCCGGACGAGCTGTTTGGAGACTTGCTGTTTCCCATGGTGTCACTGTCAGTCGCGGTGATCCTGTTTGAGGGCAGCCTGACGCTCAACTTCCGTCAGCTGCAGGGTATCCAGCATGTGGTGCTGAGCATCATTTCGATCGGGATGCTTGTGACCTGGGTATCGGTTGCGGTATTGACCCATTATCTGGCCGGGTTTCCTTGGGCACTGTCCTGGCTGTTCGGAGCCATCATGGTCGTGACCGGGCCGACGGTGGTCGTGCCCATGTTGCGCACCATCCGTCCCAACAGCCGTATTTCCCATATCCTGCGCTGGGAGGGCATCCTGATCGACCCTATCGGTGCCCTGCTGGCGGTACTGGTTTTTGAATATATTGTCGCCATTGATGAGGGTCTGCATGTTCCGCATGGCTTGCTGCTGTTCGGCGGAACCATGCTGACCGGCTTTGTGGCTGGGGCACTCGGTGGCTGGCTGCTGGGGCGGGGCCTGCAGAACTACCGTATCCCGGAATACCTGCAAAGCCCGGTGGCACTGGTGTGGGTGCTGGTCGTATTCGTGATTTCCAATGTTCTGAGCGAGGAATCCGGCCTGCTGGCGGTCACGGTGATGGGGGTCTGGCTGGCCAACACGCGGGGGCTGGATATCGATGACATCCTGTCCTTCAAGGAAAACCTGAGCATTCTGCTGGTTTCGTTTCTGTTCATTGTGCTGGCGGCCCGGATTGATTTTGAACTGTTCCATGCACTGGGCTGGGGCGGTGTACTGGTCTTTCTGGGGCTGCAGTTCCTTGTCCGCCCGCTCAAGATTCTCATCTCGACACTGGGCTCCTCCCTGAGCTGGCAAGAAAAGGCGATGCTGAGCTGGATTGCGCCCCGTGGTATTGTCGCGGCTTCCATCAGTGCCGTATTCGCCATCCGGCTGGAGCAGATTGACATGCCGGGTGCGCATCTGCTGGTGCCGCTGACCTTCATGCTCATCATCGGTACGGTGGTATTTCAAAGTGCAACTGCCCGCCCGCTGGCCAATTACCTCGGTGTCGCGGAGCCGGAGCCGCAGGGTTTTCTGGTGGTTGGTGCCAATCCGCTGGGGCGCATGATTGCCCTGACCCTGCAGGAGCAGGGTTTCCAGGTGCTGCTGATCGGTTCCAGCTGGGATGAAATCCGGGCTGCACGCATGGCCGGTATTGATACTTTCTTCGGGGAGGCCACCTCAAGGCGGGCCGACCTGCATCTGGACCTGGTCGGGCTGGGGCGCCTGATTGCAGTTTCAGCCCAGGAGGATGTCAACCAGCTGGCCGGCCTGCGGTTTCAAAGCGAATTCGGCAAGCCCAATATCTTCAGGCTCTGTACGGGGCAGCACCGGGAGCGGGAGCACTCCGGACTCCGGCCTGTCGGGCAGTGCCTGTTTGGTACCGGCTACGATTATGAGCTTCTGTCCCGGTGGCTGGATGAGGGAGCCAAGATACGCCGGACCCGGCTCAGCGACAGTTTCAGCTTTGAGGCTTATCAGAGTCAGTATGAGGGGCGGGCTATCCTGCTGTTCTGTCGCAATCCCAGGGGGCGGCTGTATGTCATGACCGAGGGCAGCAATACCACACCCTCCAGCGGCTGGGAGGTTTTTGCCCTAGCCCGACCGGTGGAGGAGAGCCGGGAAGCTGTTGCTGCCTGACAGGCCGGCAGCGGCGGGAAGGTACGTGTCCCGGAGCCGGTGGATTGCCGGATTCCGGGATTGGCCGCTGTGACTGATGGATCAGTGGCGGATCAGCAGGCGGGTATTGCTGCAATAACCACCTTCACAGACCATGGTGGTCGCATAGTGACGGGTACTGTCGAGCACCCGGTGCTCTTCACGGTGCAGGCTTGCCGGCACCGCTGCCAGAGCGATCAGCAGCAGAAAATAGAGCGCTTTCATGACACACATCCTCAGCAAGTCCCAAGTCCGGCGGTGGAGAAAACCGTTCTGATTTTTTTTGCCGGCATGTCGCCATTGTCACCCCCAAGGTTCAATGTTGTCCATCCCGTGAATGGGGGAGCTGGGAGGCCGGAGTGGAAAAACCAGTGTTTTGATGATGAATACCCGGCTGCCGTTCAGTGGCCTCAAACCCCCAGATACCCGGCCAGCTCCGGATTGCTGCTCACGGCGGCAGCCTCGCCCTGCAAGACCAGTTGGCCTTTCTGCATCACCACGGCCTGATCACTGTGGGATAGCACCTTGTGGTAATTGCGATCAACAATCAGGGTTGCCAGCCCGCTTTGGCGGATTTCGCCGATCACCCGCCAGATGTCCTCCACAATCAGCGGTGCCAGCCCTTCGGTGGCCTCGTCCAGGATCACCAGTTCCGGATGCGTCATCAGCGCCCTGCCGATGGACAGCATCTGCTGCTCCCCGCCGGAGAGTTGCCCGCCCAGATTGCCGACCCGTTCACTCAGGCGCGGGAAGGTATCCATGATGCGTTCATAAGACCACACATGCTGCCCTTTGGCATCGGGGCGCGCCGCCATGATCAGGTTTTCACGCACCGTGAGGTTAGGGAACACGCCACGCCCTTCCGGCACATAGGCCACCCCCAGCCGGGCCACGGCATGGGGTCTGGCCCTGGACATGTCCTGACCAAAAAAACCGATATGGCCATCACGCTGTTTCACATGCCCGAGCAGGGTACGGATCAGCGTGCTTTTGCCCATGCCGTTGCGGCCCAGCAGACCGACAGTCTCGGCCCGCCGGATCTGGAAATTGATACCGTGCAGGATATGGCTGGAACCGTACCAGGCGTGTACCTCACGGGCGTCGACAATCAGTTCGGCTTCCTGCATCTCAATGGTCTCCCAGGTAGGCGGTCTGGACAGCGGGGTTGGTACGGATATTGTCCGGGGTATCAGAGGCAATCACGCTGCCATTGACCATCACGGTAATCCGGTCGGCAATGCGGAATACTGCATCCATGTCATGCTCCACCAGCAGAATGCCATGGCCGGCCTTCAGTTGCCCCAGCAACGCCAGCATGCGTTCGGTCTCCTCCGCGCCCATGCCGGCCAGCGGTTCGTCCAGCAGCAGCACCTGCGGGTTGGTTGCCAGACACATGGCCACTTCCAGTTGGCGCTTCTGCCCGTGCGACAGCGGGCCTGCCACCTGGTCACTGAAGGCTTCCAGCCCGGCCAGACGGATGCCATTGCGAGCATTGGTGCTGCTGAGCTGGCATTTCTGTGAGTTATTCCACCACACCCAGGGCCGTTGTACCTGCGCCTGAGCGGCCAGACGGCAATTCTCGAACACGCTGAAGTCCGGGAAAATGGTATTGCGCTGATAACTGCGCCCCAGGCCGTTACGGGCACGCCGGGGCTGGGACCAGTGTGTGACATCCTGATCCAGCAATGTCACCTGACCTTCGGTCGGTTTCAGCTCCCCGGAAAGGATATTGATCAGGGTGGATTTGCCGGCCCCGTTGGTCCCGATCACCGCATGCAGCTCGCCACGCTCAATCTCGACAGACACCTTGTCCAGTGCCACCAGCCCACCCCAGCGTTGGGTAATATTCTGCCCACTCAATAACACTTCACCCTGATTCATGAGTGTCTATCCTCCCGTGCGTCAGCGCGTTCCACTTGCCGGGGGTTGCGGTAGCCGAACAGCCGCATCTGCACCCATTCCGGCAGCCCGATCAGGCCCTTGGGCAGGATGGCGACACTGAGGATAATGGTCAGCCCCAGCCCCAGGTGCCAGTGTTTGGCGAAATCACCGAAAATGGCCGTGGACTTGAAAAACTCCTGTAAAAATACAAACGCGAAAGCGCCGATCAATGCCCCGCGCAGATGCCCCAGCCCGCCCAGGATGATCATCATCAGCAGCGAGCCGGACAGGTGCCAGCTCAGCATTTCCGGGTTGACAAAACCATCCTGGACCACAAACAGGAACCCGGCCAGCCCGGCGATGCCACCCGAGGTCACAAAAGCCGCCAGCTTGTAAGGGTAGGTGGTGAAGCCGGAAGCCAGCATGCGCTGCTCATTGATGCGAATCCCCGCCAGCGCCCGCCCCAGATGGGAACGCAGCAGGATGGCCAGAAACACAAATGTCCAGACCAGAAACAGCAGGGTGAAGAAATACAAGATCAGCGGCTTGCCCAGATCCAGCCAGGTATCCATGCCCGGTACGTAATACAGGTAGATGCCGTCCGAACCACCGCCCAGTGCGGTGTCATGCACCACGTAATAGGCCATCTGCGCGAATGCCAGCGTCACCATGATGAAATACACACCCTTGGTACGCAGCGACAGCGCCCCGACAAACAGCGCATACAAGGCAGCGGCCAGCACACAGGCCGGCAGCAGCAACCAGATCGATGCCGCAGCATCTTCCGGTGACAGCAACACGGCAGCATAGGCGCCAATACCAAAAAAGGCCGCCTGCCCGAAGCAGATCAGGCCGGTACTGCCAACCAGCAGTTCCAGGCTGAGCGCCAGAATGGCATAAATCATCACCTTGTTGATCAGGCCGATGCCGTAGCTGTCGCCCACCAGGGGGTACAGCGCCAATGCCAGAAAAATCAGCCCGACAAAAACGGCCTTGCCCTTGTCAATACCCATGCTTCACCCTCCTGCCTTGAACAGGCCACTGGGTTTCCAGAGCAGGATCAGGGCCATCAATACATAGACCAGCACCCCGGAAGCTTCCGGCAGCCAGACCTTGCCAAAGGTATCCACCAGCCCGATCAGCAGGGCCGCAAAAAATGCCCCACGGATGGAGCCGATACCGCCGATGACCACCACCACAAAGCAGATGATCAGAATCTGGTTGCCCATACCGGGATAAACCGAGGAGATCGGCGCGGCAATCATGCCCGCCAGCACCGCCAGCGCCACCCCGGCGGCAAAGACCACGCGGTACAGGAACTGGATGTCAATGCCCAGGGATTGCACCATCTCCCGGTTGACACTGCCAGCACGGATCATCATCCCCAGGCGGGTGCGGGTGAAGACGAAATAAAGCCCCAGGGCCAGCAGCAGGCACACGCCGGACACAAACAGGCGGTACACCGGATACGTCATGACATCCCCCAGTGGAATCGAGCCGGACAGCAGTGCCGGTATCGGCACCCCGTGGACATCATCCCCGACCAGCAGGCTGCGGATTTCCTCAAACACCAGAATCAGCCCATAAGTCATCAATACCTGCTGCAAATGCTCACGTTCATACAGAAAGCTGAAAAAGGCCCATTCCAGCAGGTACCCGAGAATGACAGCCAGCACCAGACCGAACACCAGGGTTATGAAAAAGTTGCCACCCGCCAGCGGTGCCAGCGCATAAGCCATGTAGGCACCGATCATGTAGAAACTGCCGTGCGCCAGATTGATGATGCCCATAATGCCGAAAATCAGGGTCAGGCCCATGGCGACCAGATACAGCAGCAAGCCGTACTGGAGTGCATTCAGCAACTGGATCAGGAAAATGGAAAAGTCCATGCAAGCTACCTTTGCGCAGGAAAATACCGGAACCCCCTCCCCGGCTGACCGGCTGCTACCTGATCCGGCACAACCGGCCAGTAACGGGGAAAGGTGAGACGCTTACATACGGCTACAGGCGGCAGCCCTTGGCCGGGTCATCCAGTTTTTCAACCGCGACACCAATCACGACATTCTCTTCACCTTTGGCTTCGCGCAGGTAAATGTCCTGGATCGGGTTATGCGCCCTGGAGAGGGTGAACTTGCCGCGCGGACTGTCGATTTCCGTGGCTTCAACCGCAGCGGCAATGTCGGCGGTCTTGCTGACATCGCCACCGGCGGCTTGCAGGCCGATATCCAGAATCTGCGCGGCATCAAAGCCCTGAACGGCATACACATCCGGCACTGTATCAAAGGCTTCACTGTAAGCCTTGCGGAAAGCCTTGTCGGTTTCATTGTCCAGTTCGTCAGCATAATGCAGCGTGGTCAGCAGACCTTCACCATCACCACCCTGGGCTTTCAGGGTGCCATCGGTGAGGAAACCGGCACCCAGCAGCGGAATGCTGTCCATCAGGCCGGCAGCCTTGTAATCCTTGACAAACTTGACCGCACCAGCCCCGGCAAAGAAGGAATACACCGCATCCGGCTTGAGCGCGGCAATCTCGGTCAGCAGCGCCTGGAACTCCACATTCGGAAAGGGAACATACAATTCCTTGACCACTTCACCGCCATCGGCTTCAAAGGCCTCCTTGAAGCCCCCGACGGATTCTTCGCCAGCACCGTATTTCCAGGTGATGGTAGCCACTTTCTTGTAGCCTTTTTCCGCTGCCACCTTACCCATGGCGAAACCGGGCTGCCGGTTGCTGAAAGAGCTGCGGAAAATATTGGGCGCACACATGGGGCCGGTAATCATGGCCGAACCGGCGTTGGGAACCACCAGCAGCGTGCCAGTCTGCTTGGCCACCTTGGCCATGGCGGCTGCCACCCCCGAATGCACGGTGCCGACCACCACATCCACCTTGTCGCTCTTGATCAGCTTGTTGATATTATCAGTGGCCTTGGCCGGATCGGATTCATCATCCAGCTTGACGTACTCAACACCCCGCCCGCCCAGCTTGCCGCCCGCCTGATCGACATACAACTTGAAGCCGTTCTCAATCGCGGTGCCGAGCTGGGCATAAGTCCCGGTGGCCGGCAACATCAGCCCGACTTTCAGGGCGGCATCTTCGGCCATGCTCGCGGCACTGGTGCCCAGCAGGGCCGCAGCCAGCAGGGTGGTCTGCAATCGTTTCATACGGAATCTCCTCCGTTCAGGTTGATAAAGGCAGCAATCCGGCGCGTCAGCTCCTCGCTCTGATCGCGGTGGGGGGAATGTCCACAGTCAGGCAGCGCCACCAGTTCCGTCTGCGGTACACGGCGTGCGATACCATGAATCTGTTCCATCGTACCATATTCATCATCCACACCCTGTACCGCAAGTACCGGGCATTGAATCGTGGTGATTTCATCCTCGATGGACCAGTCCCGGAAGGGGGGGTGCAGCCAGATGTTGTTCCAGCCCCAGAAGGCTGAGTCCGGGTCATCATGATGCCGGGCCAGCTTGTCACGCAGGTCGGTCTGCTGATAGACATCCTTGGCCTGCTCAATGCTGCGGATGGTCAGGTCTTCTACCAGAATGTGGGGTGCCAGCACAATCAGGCCCCCCACCCGTTGCGGGAAGCGGGCCGCATGCAGCAGGGCGATGGAGCCGCCATCACTGTGTCCCAGCAACCAGGGTGGCTGATGCTCCACATCAATGGCCAGGGCCGTAAGCAAAGCCGGCAGCACCTCAAAAGCCTGCCGGTGCATGAAATCCACGTCCCAGCATTCATCTGCCGCTCTGGGGGTCGAGCGCCCGTAGGCCGGACGGGAATACACCAGCCCGCGCCAGCCGAGTGTGCTGCACAGGGTCTGCGGGAAGTCACGCCACATGCTGACCGAACCCAGCCCTTCATGCAGGAAGACCAGCAAGGGAGCCGCCGGGTCAGGATTGCCGACCCGGCAGTATTCGATACTGACCGGACGCCCGGCCCAGTCAATATCGACAAGCGGGTGTTGTGGCGCGTGCTCGCGTGCCTGGCTCATGCTGCACTGTCCTGTTCCCGCTGCCGCAGCCGGAAGCGCTGGATTTTGCCGGTGGCGGTTTTCGGCAGCTCGTCCACAAATTCCATGAAGCGCGGGTATTTGTACGGTGCCAGTCGCTCCTTGACAAAGGTTTTCAACTCCTCACGCAGGGCATCCGGGTCTGCCTTGTCCACCTCCTTGAGCACGATGAAAGCCTTGGTTTTGACCAGCCCGTCGGCATCCTGTTTGCCGATGACGGCGGCTTCCAGCACCGCCGGATGCTGGATCAGGGTGGCTTCCACCTCGAAGGGCGAGACGTAGATGCCGCTGACTTTCAGCATGTCATCACTGCGTCCGGAATAAGTGTAGGTTCCATCAGTATTGCGCACGTATTTGTCGCCGCTTTTGGTCCAGCCGCCCTGAAAGGTATCACGGGTCTTGGTGCGGTTGTTCCAGTACATGGTAGCCGCACTCGGCCCCTTGATGTACAGGTCGCCTGGCTCGCCATCGGGGACCGGGTTGCCGTCGTCACCGCGCAGCTCCACCTCATAACCGGGAACCGGCCAGCCGGTGGTGCCGTAGCGTACTTTGCCGGGGACATTGGACAGGAAGATGTGCAGCATTTCGGTGGAGCCGATACCGTCGATGATCTCCACTCCGTATTTTTCGGTAAAGCGTTGCCCCAGTTCCGCCGGCAATGCCTCACCTGCCGAGGAAGCCAGGCGCAGGGCCACCTGCTCACGCGGCGGCAGGTCCGGGGAGGCCAGCATCCCGGCATAGCCGGTCGGGGCGCCGAAGAAAATGGTCGGCTTGTGCTCGACCCAGCGCTGAAACACGGCTTCAGGCGTGGGGCGGCCACCCAGCAGCACCACGGTCGCACCGACGCTGAGCGGGAAACTCAGGCCATTGCCGAGGCCATAGGCGAAGAACAGTTTGGCGGCTGAAAAACAGGTGTCATCCTCACGCACGCCCAGCAGGCGGGTACCGTAAAGTTCAGCAGTCCAGTAAGGATTGGCGTGGGTGTGTACCGTGCCCTTGGGGCGTCCGGTAGAGCCGGATGAATACAGCCAGAAGCCGGGGTCATCGCCACAGGTGGGGGCCGGATGACGCGCTGGCGGGCGCAGTTCCAGGAAGCTCTCGAAAGCCATTTCGGAGGGGTGCAGCGGTGCTTCCGGGTGGGAAACGACCACTTTCTGCACTTCATGGTCGGAGCGTGTCATGGCGGCATTCAGGGTCGGCAGCAGGGAGCCGGAGACCAGCACGGCCTGGGAGCGCGAATGTTCGAGCATGTAGGCGTAGTCATCCGCCGTCAGCAGGGTGTTCACCGCGACCGGCACCACACCGGCGTACATGGCGCCCAGAAAGCTGACCGGCCAGTCGGCGCAGTCCTGCATCAGCAGCAGCACACGCTCCTCGCGTCGCAGGCCCAGATGCCGCAACCCCGCCGCCACACGCCGGATACGCTCCGCCAGTTCGCCGTAGCTCAGGCTGCCATAGTCGTCAATGAATGCGGTTTTTTCGCTGCGCCCGGCATTGCGCTCGATCAGGTGCCGGGCGAAGTTGAACGGATCGCCCGGTGCCTCAATGTCCTCGATACTCATGGATCCTCCTCCTGATGGTAAGGTACGAAAGCTGTTTCAGTCTGGTGTCATGGTTCCGGGTCTCTGGCTTAACGTGTGAATTCAATCCGGCCTTGCGGCAGCAGGTACAGCACCAGTGCCCGCCCCTGACTCACGGTGGGGTGATGGGCACTGCCGGGGGGGTAGACCAGCCAGCCGGCAGGACGGTCATCAAACTGCGCTGCCGCATCCAACGGCATGATCAGGTCGATTTCTCCCTCAGGATGGCTATGGTGTGGCCCCTTGATATCCTTCATGTCCACCACATCAACGGAGAAATCCTGTAACGCCGTTTCCGGTTTGAAGACGCGACCGTAGCGGATGCCGCCGGCTTCACGTTCGCACAGCCAGCCTTCGGCCACGCCGGTTTCACAGGCCTGCTTCAGGGCGGCATAGGTGGCACTGTCAGCGCCATGCTCGTGGTTGAGCCATTCTTCCAGCGTGTTATCAAGCGCCCGCCCGGCCATCTGGGTCACCAATGACTGGAGCCGCTGATGAAATTCCGCTTTGTTCATGTGATCCTCCTGTCTGCTCATGCGGCAACACCAGACTTGTCATTTGATGTCGCATGAATTATTTTGCATAAAGCAACAATAATGGTCGAAGGCGTTTTCTGTCAAGCACTATATTGCATGAGTCAAAGGAGTTTCCCGTGCCCAAATCCACGGTAGCCAAAAAAACAACGAGTCCCGCTCCGCCCGCCAGCGGACGTGACAGTGGACAGAGCCACTTCCTGCTGGCGCTGGGGGAGCGGGTGCGTGGCCTGCGTTCGCGCCAGGGGGTCTCCCGGCGTGCCCTGGCGCAATCGGCAGGTATTTCGGAGCGCCATCTGGCCAATCTGGAGTATGGTGAAGGCAATGTCTCAATCCTAGTACTGCTGCAGGTGGCACAGGCGCTGGAATGCAGTCTGGCGGAGCTGATCGGGGACATGACCACGGTTTCACCGGAATGGTTGATGATCCGCTCCCTGCTGGAAGACCGTGATGAACAGGTCCTGCGCAAGGCCAGAATGGCCATCAGCCGTGCCCTGGACAGTACGGCAGCCCCCGGTGAGGCACAGGGTACCCGTTCACGCATCGCCCTGATCGGCCTGCGGGGTGCGGGCAAGTCCACGCTGGGGCGCATGCTGGCGGAGAGTCTGGGCTTTGCCTTTGTGGAACTGAGCCGTGAAATCGAGCAGTTCGCCGGTTGCAGCATTGCCGAAATTCAGGACCTGTACGGGGTCAATGCCTACCGGCGTTATGAACGGCGGGCGCTGGAGGAAAGCATCCAGATTTACCCGGAAGCCATTATCGGCACCCCCGGCGGGCTGGTTTCCGATCCGGTCAATTTCAACCTGCTGCTGTCCCATTGCTCTACCATCTGGTTGCGGGCCTCGCCGGAGGAGCACATGCAGCGGGTGGTGGCGCAGGGGGATTTCCGCCCCATGGCCGGCAACCGGGAGGCCATGGACGACCTGAAAAACATTCTGCAATCCCGCGAGGCTTTTTATGCCAAGGCACAGTACCAGCTGGATACCGGTTCACACAGTCTGGAGGAAACCTTTGAAGCGCTGCTGCAACTGGCACGCCGGATTGTCGGGGGAGCAACGTCGAATACAGTTATGCATTAAATTGCAGATTGTGTTTGACTTTATGCAAAATATTTCATAATATCGAATTTATCAGTTTCGGACACAGCCTGGAGGATGCAACGTGACCACGACCGAAATGCCTATTGACAAAGTTGACTATCGAACCGAGCCCTCAGCATACAAACACTGGAAACTGAGTGTTGATGGTGCGGTGGCGACGCTGGCGGCGGATTTTGATGAAAACGGCGGAATCCGCCCCGGTTACCAGCTCAAGCTCAACAGCTATGATCTGGGGGTGGACATTGAACTGCACGATGCCATCAACCGCATCCGTTTTGAGCACCCGGCGGTACGCACGGTGGTGATCACCAGCCTCAAGGACCGGATATTCTGCTCCGGCGCCAATATTTTCATGCTGGGCCTCAGCAGCCATGCCTGGAAGGTCAACTTCTGCAAATTCACCAATGAAACCCGTAACGGACTGGAAGATTCCTCAACCCACAGCGGGTTGAAGTTTCTGGCGGCGGTCAATGGTGCCTGTGCCGGGGGCGGCTATGAACTGGCGCTGGCCTGTGATGAAATCCTGCTGGTGGATGACCGCTCCAGTGCGGTCAGCCTGCCGGAAGTGCCGCTGCTGGGCGTGCTGCCGGGTACCGGTGGTCTGACCCGGGTCACTGACAAGCGCCATGTGCGCCATGATCTGGCCGACATTTTCTGCACCACCACCGAAGGCGTGCGGGGCCAGAAAGCGGTAGACTGGCGGCTGGTGGATGCGATAGCCAAACCGGCACGCTTTGCCGAAGCCGTACAGGCACGGGCACAGGCACTGGCGGAGCAGAGCGACCGCCCCGCTGCGGCCAAAGGTGTGGCCCTCAAGCCCCTGGAGCGTCAGCAGGAAGCCGATGCCCTGCACTACCGCCATGTCAGTGTGACCATGGACCGGGCCGCCCGCACCGCCACCTTTACCGTGCGTGCCCCGCAGGGGGAACAGCCGGCCCGCATCAGCGAAGTGGAAGAGCTGGGTGCGGACTGGTACCCGCTGGCACTGGCGCGCGAACTGGACGACGCCATCCTTTCCATGCGCACCAATGAACTGGAGCTCGGGCTGTGGCTGATCAAAACCGAAGGTGATCCGGCGGCGGTGCTGGCCATGGATGAATTTCTGCTGGCCCAGCGTGACCACTGGCTGGTGCGTGAAACCATCGGCCTGCTGCGTCGCACCCTGAGCCGGCTGGATGTCTCTTCCCGCAGCCTGTTTGCCCTGATTGAAGAAGGTTCCTGCTTTGCCGGGACTTTTCTGGAGCTGGCGCTGGCCTGTGACCGCAGCTATCAGCTGGCACTGCCGGATGATGAGGCCGCCGCTCCCCGGCTGGTGGTGAATGAAGCCAACTTCGGTTTGTATCCGATGGCTACGGATGAAAGCCGTCTGGAACGGCGCTTCTATCAGGAAGCCACCGCGCTGGATGCCGTGCGTGAGGTAAAAGGCCAGCCGCTGGATGCGGATGCCGCCTTTGCCCTGGGACTGGTGACCAGCAATCCGGATGACATCGACTGGGCGGATGAAACCCGGATTGCCATTGAGGAGCGGGTGGCCATGTCGCCGGATGCCCTGACCGGTCTGGAGGCCAACCTGCGGTTCAATGGTCAGGAAAACATGTTCACCCGTGTATTTGGTCGCCTGACCGCGTGGCAGAACTGGATTTTCCAGCGCCCGAATGCCGTGGGTGAAAAAGGGGCATTGAAAGTCTATGGCAAGGGCGAAAAAGCCGACTTTGACTGGAACCGGGTGTGATGGAGCAATAGAGGAGTTAAACCATGAGCAGTATTGATTACAACGAGAAGATTCCCAACAATGTGAATCTGTCCGAAGACCGGACCCTGAAACGGGCCTTGGAGCACTGGCAGCCCAATTACCTGCAATGGTGGCAGGACATGGGACCGGACGGCTCGCATGACTTTGATGTCTACCTGCGCACTGCGGTCAGCGTCGACCCGCAGGGCTGGGCCCAGTTCGGGTATGTGAAAATGCCGGATTACCGCTGGGGCATCTTCCTCAATCCCGGTGATACCGAACGCAGGATCCATTTCGGGGACCATAAGGGTGAAAACTGCTGGCAGGATGTGCCGGGTGAGTACCGCGCCAATCTGCGCCGCATCATTGTCACCCAGGGCGATACCGAGCCGGCCTCGGTGGAACAGCAGCGTCATCTGGGCCTGACCTGTCCCAGCCAGTATGACTTGCGCAACCTGTTCCAAGTGAATGTGGAAGAAGGTCGCCACCTGTGGGCCATGGTGTACCTGCTGCACAAATACTTCGGACGTGACGGGCGTGAAGAAGGTGAAGCCCTGCTGGAACGGCGCAGTGGTGAAGAAGACAATCCGCGCATCCTGCAGGCGTTCAATGAAAAAACCCCGGACTGGCTGTCCTTCTACATGTTCACCTACTTCACCGACCGCGAGCGCAAGATGCAGCTGGCCGCGCTGGCGCAGACGGGCTTCGATCCGCTGTCGCGCTCGTGCCGCTTCATGCTGACCGAAGAGGCGCATCACCTGTTCGTGGG
>JAGRJD010000028.1 GCA_020442915.1 Thiothrix sp.
CTGATCACCCAGACGTTTACCCAGAGCATCGAACGCCAGAACCTCAACTTCCGGACCCGTATCAAACGCCTGCAACGCAAGACCATCTGCTTTTCAAAGTCTGTTGAAATGCACGATAAAGTCATTGGTGAGTTTATCAACAGAGAGTTTTTTTCAACTCATCTAAAACACGACCCAAGAAATGTCCCGCCTGTGTTTAGGAGGAAAATAGCATTTGCCCGGCTCGGGGCATGATCGCCATACCCCAACGCTTAAACCCGTTCGGCAGCCCCACCATCTCCTGATCCCAACCACCTCGACACCCGGGAAGCAGCCCTCTGGCTATACGGTCAGGCACTGCCGAACGGCTGGTGCGGGCTGATCCTGCACAGACGGGCTGCGACAGACAAACACCGTTACTACAGGCGTCGCCCCTGAAACATGTGCATCAGGTAGCCGATGATCTTCAGCTCTGCCTTGGGCACCTGCTTGGCCGGGTAATGCGGATTATCCGCAATCAGCATCACCGCATCGCTGCCAATGGAAATGCGCTTGACCTCCACCAGCCCGTCATATTCCACATAGGCCAGACCATCACGTGCTGCGGTAAAATCCGTATCCACCAGCACGATATCACCCGGATTGAAGGTGGGTATCATGGTGTCCTGGCTGATATTGATCAGCATCATGCCGCTGGACGGCTCCGTGCCTATCGCCTCACGAAACCATTCACGGTCGGTGATCAGAGCATCCGTCAGGGTGTTCCTGCTGACCTTTTCCCCATTAACACCCTGCTTGTGGATGGGCATGACACACTGCCTGGATGAAAACTGAACCGGCGACTGAAAAAACCGCACTCTCCCGGTCGACATCCATTCAGGGCTGCACTTCAGGATTTTGCAGAGTGCGAACAGGTAATTGACCGGTACATTATCGCGGTTGCACCAGTTGTGGATGTTCTGGCTGATGATGTCATCCCCCAGCTCCCGGCTGATCGCACTGGCAAGGCTGGTATACTGCTCAAAGCCCTGCTCACGCATGCATTGCTCAATTCTTTGCCTTGTGGGCGTTGATTTACCGGACATGCTCTCGCCTTTACTCCCTCGCACTGAGGAAAATTTTAGCTAAAAACTGACTATAAATCAAAAAGGTTCCCCCACATAAGGCCTTGCCAGTGCCCGCTGCGCATCCTCGTTACGGCGCAGAAAATCCAGTTCGGCTTCCTGCAGGCGCTGGTCAATCGCGGTCTGCTCCGGAAAACGGTGCAGCAGGTTGGTCAGCCACCAGGACAGGCGGGTTGCACTCCAGACCCGTCTGAGCGCGGTTTCGGAGTAGCTGTCCAGCCCGCTACCCTTACCGGTGCGGTAAAAATCAATCAGGGCACGTGACAGGTAGAACACATCCGAAAACG
This sequence comes from Thiothrix sp., assembly GCA_020442915.1. Taxonomy (GTDB): domain Bacteria; phylum Pseudomonadota; class Gammaproteobacteria; order Thiotrichales; family Thiotrichaceae; genus Thiolinea. Next base: position 1,391 of record JAGRJD010000028.1, read on the forward strand.
CCAAATTCAGGCCCTTGGCTCCGGTCGGCGGTACGATATGGGCAGCATCCCCGACCAGAAACAGCTGTCCCCAGCGCATGGGTTCGGCCACAAAGCTGCGCAGGGGGGCAATGGATTTTTCGATCGAAGGACCGGTTTCAATCTGATCGGCAATCACTGGCCCCATGCGCGTGGTCAGCGCATTCCAGAAGCGGTCATCGCTCCAGTCTTCCGGAGTATCGCTCAGGGGGCACTGGACATAATAGCGGCTCAGCATCGGGTTGCGCTGCGAGCACATGGCAAACCCGTCAGGGTGGTTGGCGTAGATGATTTCCGGTACCGGCGGGGTGCGCGACATGACGCCCAGCCAGCCGAAGGGATACACCTTTTCAAACGTCTGCAGCACGGTTTCGGGAATGCTGCGCCGGCTGACCCCGTGAAACCCGTCACAGCCGGCAATGAAATCCGCTTCAATCCGCTGCATCACGCCATCCTGCCGGTAACTGGCCCAGGGCCTGCTGCCGGTGATATCGTGCAGCGCCACATCAGCCGCTGCTTCGATAATGACGCCGCCGGCGGCATCACGGGCGGCATACAGGTCTTCAGTGATCGCGGTCTGGCCATATGTCATCATGGTGCGTCCGGTATGCTTTTTCACATCAATGAAAAACTGCTCATGACCGGCCCAGACAATCCCGGTACCGTTATGCACACTGCCCTCGGTATCCAGCCGTTGTGCCAGACCGTGCTGGCGCAGCATCTGTACCGTACCGGCTTCCAGTACCCCGGCCCGGATGCGTGACAGCACGTGCTGGCGTGAGGTCCGTTCAAGAATGATACTCTCAATGCCCGCCTGCGCCAGAATGTGTGACAGCATCAGCCCGGAGGGGCCGCCGCCGACAATGATGACCTGGGTACGTGTGGTTGTGCTCATCGTGGGGTTTCCTTTGTGCAAAATGTATTGTGCAGGGTTTGTTCAGTATGCAGGAAAATCGCTGCCAGCTGCCGCCGTAACGGGAACCTAGTTGACAAAGCAGAAAAAATGCACAAAAATAAGTTGACACTTTTTAATTTCTGCAAACATTCGGGGGCAACCCATGACTTCCGCGCTTTACAGACACCCGAGCGACTATGCACCCGACCTGAAACAGGAATACCTGCACGAGCTGTGCAATGAAATACTGGATGTGGTAAAGCAGGCGCTAATGGCGGCAGGCACGGATCATGATACGGCATGGACACGCGGAACACTAGCCTATGGACGGGTGCAGGGCTTCTTCCAGAGCCTGCAGAAGTCGCGCCGCAAGCCCTGGATCACGCTCGCCAACAAGACCATGGACTTCACCTTTCGCATCGGCAGCACCTGTGTCCAGTTTGTCATGGACGATCCGTTTGCCCCGCGCAAGACCCACCGCCTGAAAACCAACGCCCTGGAGCAGCTGCAACTGGAACAGCTGCAGCTGGCACTGGGACCGGAACCGGAAGTGGCCGCCTGGCGCCTGTTTGTGGACCGGGACCAAGAGGAAGAGCTGCCGGGCCTGAACGCCTTTCTGGTCGGCTTCGACAACAACCTGAGTCCGGTCTGCGTCTGGCACCATGACGATACCGCAGCAGTCCCGGTACAGACCGGCAGGCGTGCCGCCACCGTGGTGATTCCGGCCACCCCGGTACAGCGGCGCGGCAAAGCGCAGGCTGACCGTAGCCCGAAACGGTCCTGATGTTCCCATGAACGGCAATCCTGCAGCGGCGAGGTTCCGCCATGACAAGCTGAAGCTCGCCCGGCTGGCGGCGGGCCAGTCCTATCCGGACATCGGCAGACTCCTGGGGGTTACACGCCAGTATGCCCACAAGCTGGAAGTGAATGCCGTGCCCTCCCCGGCCCAGTGCCGGCAGCTGGGTGCACACCTGCTGGTCACGGAAACCTTCTTCCATACCCCGCGCCAGTGCCCGCTGGAACCGGAACAGTGCCATTTCCGTCCGCTGCGCACGGCCACACTGGGCCTCAAAAAAACCCTGGCGGCCCAGGTCGAGATATTCGAGACCCTGTTGCAGCAGCTGGAGCAGGAGGTCGATTTCCCCCCGGTGAACATTCCGGATATCGGTGATGCAGATATCGGCAGTGCCGCTGCCATCGAACGCCTGGCCGAACAGCTGCGCCGTGAGCTGGAACTGGGGCCGGGACCGTTATCCAGCATGACCCGGCTGGCGGAAAAAGCCGGTGTACTGCTGGTTCAGCTCACGGAAGCCGATGCCCGTGTGGAGACGTTTTCATTGTTCAATGAGCGGCCCCTGATCGTATGCAGCAACACCGGCACACCGGCCCGGCAGCGTTTTGATCTGGCACATGAAATCGGCCATCTGGTGTTGCATCAGGGCATGGAAACCGGCTGCCGCCAGACTGAAACACAGGCCGACCGTTTTGCCAGCGCCCTGCTCATGCCCCGGAGCGCCTTTGCTGCTGAATTCCCAGCCATGCGTGGACGCTACCTGAGCTGGCAGGCGCTGGGAGAAATGAAGGTGCGCTGGCGGGTGAGTTTCAAAGCCCTGCTCTACCGGGCCGGGCGGCTGGGGCTGCTGACCCCGGAACAGGTGAAATCCGGATTTGTGCATCTGGCCCGGCATGGCCATGCCCGGCATGAAGACCTGGACGAACTGATCCCGGCGGAATCAACGGAGCTGGTGCAGCAGGCCATCGACCTGCTGGATCACGCCGACTGGCAGCAGCTGCTGGACCAGACCGGCCTGACACGGGAGGCGGTGGCGGGCCGTTACCGGCTGGAGCTGCCGCGTCCGCGCCTGACGCTGGTGCATTCGGCTTGATACCGTACCGGCCAGTACAGCTCTAATCATGCCGGATATAAAGCAGTATCTCGCTTTTATTGGGGTGATCCTGCAGCCACTGCCGCACCTTGCGGGCCTTGACCAGATCCGCCCGTGACACAAACTTCATCAGCCGCTGATCCAGATTGTCCTCCCGCTCCTGCTCCCGCACCCGGCGCTGCCACACCTCGGTCAGCACCATGGGCATACGCCGCTCCAGCTCCATGGCCTTGAGCAGCTCCCATTCCCCGGCATCCAGCCACACCTCGTCACAATTGACGCAGAAATCCAGCCGGCTTTCCATGTCCACGGCAATCCGGTATTTCACCATCAGGCGCTTGCATTTGGGGCAGTTGAGTGCAATATGGGTTTCCTGCCCATCCACCGGCTCCCGCCCGGAAAGTCCGTGCCCGCCATCCGGTGCCTGCGGGGCAAACAGCTCCAGCCAGTCCCGATAGGACAGCAGCGACACCACGGCCCCCCCACAGGACGGGCACCCCATGGCTGAAAGTCCACGCTCCAGTTTCACGGGGCTGAGGCTCACTGTTCTGCATTTTGGACAATTCATCCACGGCTCCAACAGTTTTTCTGATTCCGGTTTTGATGTTCCATTCTTCAGGTAGTCGCACACAGGCTGCCGGGGGTTTCCCGACAACGGTCATACGGGGACTTGCAGCACATAGGCAACGCCGGGTCGGCCATACAAAACCACATCGTTTTGTTGTCATTTGCTGGGGGACAATTATCCAGATAAAACCGGTGGTTGGCTAGTCCGGCAGCAATACCCCCATGAAGGCCACAGGCACGGAACCGCATCCGCTCACGGAGCGCCTGCGTATGCCTCAGGGACTGATCAGGTTATCATTCACCTGCACCGGTCCAGCCCGGACACCCGCCATCACAACCAGGAAATCTGCATGCAAACACGTTTATCCTCCCGCCTGTCAACCGCCCTGCTGGCGACCTGCCTCAGTCTGCTGCTCCAGCCCGTGCTGGCAGCTGAATGGCAGGCAATTGAGCAGCAGGCCAGCGGCCAGACCGTCCATTTCAACGCCTGGGGTGGCGCTGAAAACACCAACCGCTACATCGACTGGGCTGCGACCAAGGTCCGGGAGCGCTTCGGAATCAAGGTTGAACACGTGAAAATCAGCGATGCCGCTGAAGTGGTGAAACGCATCCAGACTGAACAGGAAGCCGGGCGCACCCGCAATGGATCGGTTGACCTGCTGTGGGTAAATGGCGAAAACTTCAGCACTCTCAAACAGCAGGGACTGCTGTATGGCCCCTGGGCCGAGACTCTGCCCAACTGGCAGTATGTCGACACCGAAAAACCGGTGCGCCAGGATTTCTCCGAAACCACCGATGGACTCGAAGCCCCCTGGGGGACAGCCCAGCTCACCTTTATCGCCGACCGCACCAGCGTCCCGACTCCCCCCCTGTCAGCGCAGGCACTGCTGGCACTGGCCCGCCGGCATCCGGGCCGGATCAGTTACCCCAGGCCCCCGGACTTTCACGGCACCACCTTCCTCAAGCAACTGCTCCTGAGTCTCGGGGCTGACCCGCAGGTGTTGCAGCACCCTGTACAGCATGCAGATTTTGCCACCGTGACCCGACCGCTCTGGGACTATCTGGACCAGCTGCACCCGCTGGCCTGGCGCCAGGGCAGGGCCTTTCCGGCCAGCAGCGCCGAAATGCACCAGAAACTGGCAGACAGGGAGCTGCTGCTTTCACTGACCTTCAATCCGAACGAAGGGGCTGGTCTGGTGGCTTCCGGCCAGCTGCCGGACACCGTTTACAGCTTCGGCTTCACGAACGGCACCATCGGTAACGTCCACTTTGTCGCCATCCCGTTCAATGCCGGTGCCAAAGAGGCGGCTCAGGTATTCGCCAATTTCCTGCTGTCTCCGGAGGCCCAGCGCCACAAGGCCGATATCACGGTCTGGGGGGATCCGAGCGTACTGGCCGCAGACAGGCTGCCGGCTGCCGGGCACACGGCCCCGCAGGCAATCCCCGGCGCACTGGCCGCTCCAGTCCCGGTCCTGCCGGAGCCGCATGCCAGCTGGGTGGAAGTGCTGGAACGGGAATGGCTGCAACGCTACGGCAGCTGATCCGTCGCCTTCCCGTCCTGCTGGCCTGGAGCGGCATACTGCCGGTCCTGCTGCCACTGCTGCCCGGCCTGTGGCAGGTGCTGGCACCCGGCCTGAGTCTGGGCGCCTGGCAGGCACTGCTGCAGGATGCCCGGTTTCCGAAAGCCCTGGCCAGTACCCTGTTTTCCGCCACCGCCTCCACCCTGCTGGCCCTCGGGCTGGCCTGCTGGCTGTTGCTGCTGGCTTATCCGGGCGCGTACTGGGAACGCCTGCAGCGCCGTCTGCCATTGCTGCTGGCCTTTCCACATGCAGCTTTTGCCATCGGGCTCGGTTTCCTGTTCGCCCCCTCCGGCTGGCTGGCACGCCTTTTTGCCGCCATAGCGGGCACTGACAGTCCGCCGGCATGGGTGACGGTGCAGGACCCTTATGCCCTGAGTCTGACCCTGGTACTGGCCCTGAAGGAAAGTGCCTTTCTGCTCTGGGTGCTCATGACACTGCTGCTCCGGCACGACTTCCGGCAACAGCTTATTCTGGCACGCACACTGGGTTATAGCCGCCGGCAGGCCGTCACAGCCATCCTGCTGCCCCAGCTGCTGCCCCGGCTGGGCTGGCCCCTGCTGGCGGTATTCGCCTACGGGCTGTCGGTGGTCGACATGGCACTGATTCTCGGGCCGACCACCCCACCGACACTGGCCGTGCTGGGCTCGCACTGGTTTGTGGACCCCGATCCGGAGCGCCAGGCCACGGCCAGTGCACTGGCCCTGCTGCTGTTGCTGCTGCCGGGACTGGCCAGCCTTGCGGGCCGGCTGGCATTGCGCTGCCACACCCTGAAGCGGCAAAGCCCGGACGGGGTACGCAGGCCATCCAGGCAGCAGCTTCGGCCATATACGGCATACTGGCTGCTGATTCTGCCGGGCTGGGCGGCCCTGCTGCTGCTGGGCCTGTGGTCACTGGCACAGCACTGGTTTTTCCCGGCCCTGCTGCCGGCGTTCACCCTGTCCGGCTGGCAACAGGCTGACCTTGTCCCCCTGCTGGAAACCCTGCGCCTGGGAAGTCTCGCGGTGCTGATGGCCCTGCCGCTGACCCTGCTCTGGCTGGAATGGGGACCCGGACGCCAGGGCTGGCTTTATGTTCCCCTCATCCTGCCCGCCCTGCCGCTGGCGGTAGCCCAGTATCAGGTTCTGCTGCCGCTGCAACTCGACCATACCTTGCCGGGGGTGGTCTGGAGCCATCTGGCCTGGGTACTGCCCTACATGATTCTGGTCCTGAGCAGCACCTACCGGGCGTTTGATGCCCGTTACCTGCTGGCCGCCCGTGTGCTCGGCCTTCCGCACTGGCAGGCCTGCCTGCGCATCAAGTGGCCCATGCTGCTGCGCCCGATACTGGCGGCCATGGCGGTCGGCTTTGCGGTCAGTGTGGCGCAGTACCTGCCGACCCTGTTTGCCGGTGGCGGGCGTTTTGAAACCGTCACCACCGAAGCGGTGGCACTGAGTGCCGGCGGCAATCGCCGCACCCTAGCGATTCAGGCCCTGCTGCAGGCACTCCTGCCCCTGGCCGGATTTGCCCTGGCATCGGCAACCGGCCAGCTGTACAGCCGGCGGCGACGGGGCCTGCGCTGAAAGTGCCCGGGACCGGCAGGCTTGCACCCCGGTCCGGACAGCCGCCATAATAGGGCCTGTCAACCTACTTGCCGGACCTGCCATGAGCCTGTTTTCCTCCCTCAAAGCCCTGTTTAGTGGCGGCGATACGCCGTCCGGGCCGCACGCCGCCGCAACCTACAAGGACCATGAAATTATCGCCACGCCCCAGCGTGAGGGCAGCCAGTATCGGGTCAGCGGCCTGATCCGCAAGGGGGAACGTGAGCACCACTTCATTCGTGCCGATCTGCTCGGCAGTGCGGAGGAATGCGCCCAGGAAACCCTGCGCAAGGCCAGACTCACCATTGATCAACTGGGCGATGACCTGTTCCGGAGCTGATGGCATGCAGAACCTGAATCGCAGCCGGCTTGAAAGCCTGAACCTTTCCAGTGCCGACATCATGCACTGTCTGGAGCAGGTCATACTGGCCCAGGAGCGCGGTGAGGCGCATGCCGCCCCCAAATCGGCGCTGGTACCGGGAGACGGGCGTTTTCTGATGACCACGCTGTCGACCCTGAACAAGCCTCCCCTGATGGCCGTCAAGGCCGTGGTGGTGAATCAGGACAACCCGGCCCGATGGCAGCTGCCGGTCATCAACGGCCATATCCTGCTGATGCACAGCCACAGCGGTGAACTGCTGGCCCTGCTTGATGGCAGCTGGGTTACGGAAGTGCGCACCGCTGCGGCCAGTGCCTTGGCGGCGCGCTATCTGGCCCGACCCGATGCCGGCAGTATCGCCTTCATCGGCTGCGGGGCCCAGGCACGCATGCACCTCAAACTGTTTGCCGACCAGTATCCGCTGACGGAAATTCATGCCCTGGGGCGCGGAGCCGCCAACCGCGATGCCCTGTGCGCACAGGCCCGCTCACTGGGACTGGCGGCCCATGCCAGCCCCGATGCCCGGACCGCGCTGGAAGCCGCCGATATGGTCATCAGCACCCTGCCGATCACCTCGGAAGACCCGCCGTTTCTGGATGCCCGCTGGCTCAGACCCGGTGCTTTCATGTCCTCCGTCGACCTCGGCATTCCCTGGCTGGCAGAAGGCATGGCGCGCTTTGATCGCATCGCCGTCAACGATCTGGCCACAGAGCGGATGGAAAAACCGATGCTGGACATGCAGCTGGTTGCTTATGACCTGATGATGCTGGCCGCGAACCCCCAAAGCCGGCGTCAGCAGACGGATGAGTGCAATGCCTTCGTATTCCGTGCCGTACCGCTGGGTGATCTGGCACTGGCCATGCTGGCCTGGGAGCGTGTGCAGGAATGAGTGCGAACAAAAATCACTCAATCAAAACCGGAGTTATGATTTAGAAGAGATCAAGTCATCCGCAATCTGGCGGAGCTGGGGGGCTTTCTCGGCAGAAAGTGTGATGGTGAACCGGGTGCCAAAAGTATCTGGTTTGGCGACTCACGGGTGCTGGACTGCATGTATGCGATTCAGATGGCCAGTGAGTGGGCGGATGACTGACTGGTGTATAAGGAGATGAGTCTAACCGCGCACATAAAAAAGGCCGGTACTTCCGGCCTTTTTCGTTTTGTAGTTTACTGGTAGTTTGATTTTCTTATTAGCTTCCTGAATATTCGCTAACTTGTTGTTTTTATTGGTGCCTGGAGAGAGACTCGAACTCTCACGGTTATTCACCGGCGGATTTTGAATCCGCTGCGTCTACCGATTCCGCCACCCAGGCTGAAAGAGAGGCATGCATTCTACCTGAAACTCAATATTTGGAAAGTCTTTTTCCCGCGTGTATGATCAGCGTCCATGCAACTCAGTGATTTCTTCTACCACCTGCCCCCTGAGCTGATCGCACAGTCACCGCTGCCAAAGCGCAGCCAGAGCCGACTGCTGGTACTGGACGGCGCCAGCGGCAGACTCAGTGACCGGCACTTTACCGATCTGGCTGAACTGCTGCAGCCGGATGACCTGCTGGTATTCAACAATACCCGCGTTATTCCTGCACGCCTGTACGGACACAAGGCCAGCGGTGGCAGAATTGAAGTGTTGATGGAGCGCATCATCAATCCCCATGTTGTACAGGCGCATATCCGGGCCAGCAAGGCACCCCGTGCCGGTACCCGTCTGTTGCTGGAGAACACCCTGGAAGCTGAAGTCACGGGCCGGAACGATGACGGCCTGTTCCAGCTCCGATTCCTGCATGAAACCCCGGTATTCGACCTGCTGGAACAATTCGGACACATTCCCCTGCCCCCCTATATCGGGCGTCCTGACCTGGCTTCCGACCGGGAGCGTTACCAGACCGTTTTTGCCCGCATACCGGGAGCGGTAGCGGCACCGACAGCGGGATTGCACTTCGACGAACCCCTGCTGCAGCGCCTGGCGCACAAGGGCATCCAGTCCACTACCGTGACCCTGCATGTCGGTGCCGGCACCTTCCAGCCGGTCCGCGTTCAGGAGCTTTCCCGCCACACCATGCACGCCGAATATGCCGAAGTACCACAACAAGCCTGTAACGCGATACAGGCCTGTCGGGCGCGAGGCGGACGCGTCATCGCAGTGGGCACCACCTCGGTACGCAGCCTGGAAAGTGCAACCGGTCTGCAGGGCCTGAAACCTTTTCAGGGGGATACACGACTATTTATCAAACCCGGTTATCGGTTCCGTTCCGTGGATGCCATGATCACCAACTTCCACCTGCCGGAATCGACCCTGCTGATGCTGGTATCGGCCTTCGCCGGCACGGACAACATCCGTTCAGCCTACCAGCATGCCATCGCCCGGCATTACCGTTTTTTCAGTTACGGCGACGCCATGCTGCTGTATCCGGATTACCCTCCGCCTCTGGTCGGCTGAAACCGGGCAATTCAGCGGATATTAGATGTTTTGATGTGACTTTTTTACAACATGTAGTATCCTTTTCTGTTGTAAACTTGATTAGTTGTGCAGTTTGTTCAACACTTGAAACAGTAAACCCTTTCTTTCAGTCTCATAATTTTTGCTTACATTAAAATGACACCCACCCGGCAAGATGCCGGAAAGGTTTGTCGGAGGAAGACGCAGATGTTCAACAAGTTATTGAAATTCGGGATTCCAGCCCTGTTTGCCGGAATCATGCTGATGAATGCGGCCCAGGTCGCACAGGCAGCTCCCCTCACCCTGCCTGCGGACAGCTCGAAAATCTATCGGGTCCAGGGCCTGACACCGGGCAATGTGCTCAAGATGTACGCCAACCCCGGCTCCGGCATTCTGGTCAACCTGCCGCACAATGCAACCTGGATCGTGCGCCGCAACAATCAGGCCATGGTCGGCAATACGCTCTGGGAAAAGGTCAGCTGGGATACCATGACCGGCTGGGTGGAGTCCAGGCGCCTGACCTATGACCCCCAGGCAACCGCCATTGCCACCGCCCGCCGTGCCTGCATGACCAATCCGGCAGTTGCGGACAAGATGTGCTGCGGCTATCCGGAAACCGCCAAGGGCATCCCCTTCCGCTCCGTGCCTATCTTCTCTGTCAGCGGCCTGCGCCCCGGCCAGAGCCTGATGATGTACAAGGAAGAAGGGGATGGCTCCGCCATCGCAGTGGAAATTCCCCACAACGCCACCTGGATTACCCGTATGGGCAAGGTCGCTCGTGCCGGCAATGTGGCTTTTGAACAGGTACGCTGGGGTGGTATCAACGGTTGGGTCAACATGGCCTATCTGCGTGAAGATCCGGCCAAAACCCGTGAAGGTGATGAAAAGCGCCGTCGTTGCAGCAGCAGCGGTACCCTGCTGCCTGCAGCTGACCCGGAAGTGGTCTGCCTCCCGGCATCGGTCATCCGCCGCCTGCGTGAAAGTGGCGCCCTGCCGGAAGCGGTCCTGCAGCAACTGTCACAACAACCCAAGTAGCCTTCTTCCTCCCCCCGCCGGCCACTCCATAACCCCTGGCCGGTGTGGGGGCCTCCGGGCTCTCTGCACCCTTCCCCTATTCAGGGGAAGGGTCGCAGCTTCCGGTATTTCCACCGGGCCTGCCGTCCCGCCTACTGCCCGTAAAGCTGCCGCCGCAGACCGGAACGGTTCAGAATCGTGGTACTGATTTCTTCAATCGAAATATTGCTGGTATCGATAAACGGAATACCCGCCATGCGGTACAGACTTTCCTGCCACTGGATTTCACTCTGACACTGGTTCAGCGCAGCATAGCGGCTGTTGGGGCGGCGCTCCTGGCGAATGCGATGCAGCTGCCCCGCACTCAGGGTCAGGCCAAACAGCTTGTTGCGAAACGGCTCCAGAATTTTCGGCACCCGCATGGATTCCATATCTTCTTCCGTGAGCGGGTAATTGGCGGCGGAAATACCATATTGAAGCGCCATGTAAAGGCAGGTCGGGGTCTTGCCGGAGCGCGAGACACCGATAAGGATAATGTCAGCATCAGCAAAGTTTTTGGCCGAAACGCCATCATCATTGCTGAGGGTATAATTGATGGCGGCAATGCGGTTGAAATAGGCCGAATTGTTCTGCACTCCGTGCGAACGCCCTACAGCATGGGCGGATTTCTGCTGTAGCTCCTGCTCCATGGAATCAATGAAAGTACCGAAAAAGTCATAAATGACACAGTCGGCCTGCTGCACGATGGCACGCACCTCCTCATCAATCAGGGTACTGAACACCAGCGGGCGGCAGCCGTCGATATGTGCTGCCTGGTTGATGCGTTCAGCCAGCTCGTGCGCCTTGTCCACCGAATCCAGAAACGGCACACTGCTGCGCCGCCATTCGATACCGTCAAACTGGGTCAGCAGGCTGTGTCCCAGGGTTTCAGCCGTGATGCCGGTACGATCAGACAGGTAGAAAACCGAACGCTGCTTCTGCATCAGGCCCTGCCCTCCAGTTCCGCCAGATACAGCCAGGTACCCACCACGGTATCCGGATTCAGGGAAATGCTGCTGATGCCCTGTTCCAGCAGCCAGGCCGCAAAGTCCGGATAGTCAGATGGCCCCTGCCCGCAGATACCGACATATTTACCCTGCCGCTGACAGGCTTCAATCGCCATGCCCAGCAGTTTTTTCACCGCCGGATTGCGTTCATCAAACAGGTGGGCAATCAGGCCTGAGTCCCGGTCCAGTCCCAGAGACAGCTGCGTCATGTCATTGGAGCCAATGGAGAAGCCGTCAAAGTACTGCAGAAACGCGTCCGCCAGCACGGCATTGGAGGGAATCTCACACATCATGATCAGGCGCAGGCCGTTTTTACCCCGCTCCAGCCCTTCCCGTGCCAGCAGGGCAGTCACCTGTTCAGCCTCCTCCAGCGTGCGGCAGAACGGTACCATGACCTCGACATTGGTCAGGCCCATGTCATCCCGCACCCTGCACAGGGCCTGACATTCGAGCTGGAAGCAGGCTTCAAAATCCGCCGACAGGTAACGGGATACCCCCCGATAGCCGATCATCGGATTTTCCTCATGTGGCTCATAGCGCTCCCCGGCCAGCAGGTTGGCATATTCATTGGACTTGAAGTCCGACAGGCGCACAATCACTTTTTCGGGGCTGAAAGCCGCAGCCAGGGTTGCAATCCCCTCAACCAGCTTTTCAACATAAAAGGCCACCGGGTCAGCATAGCCCGCCACCCGTGCACCTATGGCCGCCTTGAGATCAGGTGGCAGGCGCTCGAACTCCAGCAGGGCCTTGGGGTGGATACCGATGGTATTGTTGATGATGAACTCCAGCCGTGCCAGTCCGACACCCGCATGCGGCAGGCGCGAAAAGGCGAATGCCCGCGAAGGGTTGCCCACATTCATCATGATCTTGACCGACAGGGATGGCAGCCTGCCGGTGTCAGCACGCTGCACCTCAAAATCCAGCAGGCCCTGATAAATATAGCCGGTATCCCCCTCGGCACAGGATACCGTGACCTCATCCCCGTCCCGGATCAGCCGGGTAGCATCGCCACAGCCGACCACTGCCGGAATGCCCATTTCCCGGGCGATAATGGCGGCGTGGCAGGTACGTCCGCCCCGGTTGGTGACAATGGCTGCCGCCCGTTTCATGATCGGCTCCCAGTCCGGATCAGTCATGTCCGTCACCAGCACATCGCCTTCCTGCACCTCATGCATCTGCTCCACACCCATGATCACGCGTGCCACCCCCTTGCCGATCTTCTGGCCGATGGCACGCCCCTCCACCAGTGCCCTGCCCTTGCCCTGCAGCTGATAGCGCTCAATGGTCGTGCCGGCATCACGGCTTTTCACCGTCTCCGGGCGTGCCTGCACAATGTAAAGCTGCCCGTCAACGCCATCCAGTGCCCACTCGATATCCATGGGCCGGCCATAATGCCCCTCAATAATCACGGCCTGGCGGGCCAGTTCCTCCACCTGGGCATCCGTCAGGCAGAAGCGTTGTGTACGGGCAGGCTCCACCTCGCGGGTCAGGGTGGCCCTGTTGTGGGCGTCGCCCCCGGCATAGACCATTTCAATGGCCTTGCCACCCAGACGGCGGGACAGGATAGCCGGTCGGCCAGCACTGAGGTTGGGCTTGTAGACATAGAACTCATCCGGATTCACCGCTCCCTGGACCACGGTCTCACCCAGACCATAGGCACCGGTGATGAAAACCGCATCGGCAAAACCGGATTCAGTGTCCAGTGTGAACATGACGCCACTGGCCCCGACATCGGAGCGTGCCATTTTCTGCACCCCGGCAGACAGGAATACCTTGTCATGCTCAAAATTCTGGTGTACCCGGTAGGCAATGGCACGGTCATTGTAGAGCGAGGCGAATACTTCCTTGATGGCGGCGATGACCTGATCCAGCCCGCGCACATTCAGGAAGGTTTCCTGCTGACCGGCAAATGACGCATCCGGCAGGTCTTCAGCGGTCGCCGAAGAGCGCACGGCAAATGAGGCATCCTGACCGGAGCCGGCAGCCAGCCGGTTGTAGCCATGCGCAATGGCCTCCAGCAGGGGTTCGGGCAAGGGCGCAGCCATGAGCCAGCCACGAATGGCAGCACCGGCCCGGGTCAGGGCAGCAATGTCATCCACATTCAGGGTCGCAAGCAGGCTATTGATCCGGTCCGCCAGCCCCTCATGGGCCAGAAAATCCTGGTAGGCATGGGTCGTGGTTGCAAAGCCGTTCGGCACACTCACCCCCTTGCCGGTCAGGTTGCTGATCATCTCCCCAAGGGATGCATTCTTGCCGCCGACGACACCGACATCATCCATGCCAAGTTGATCGAACCAGAGAATATAGTCAGCCATGCTCGGAAACTCCTGCTAAATCGTTATGGGTTGGCCAAGGGGATAAGGGTAATGAAAAAGGCGGGGGATTGCATCTGTACGGGACGGGCGCTCAACAGAAAAAAGAGCGGCATCGGCTTGATGCCGCAAGCACCACAGTTAGCATTTTGCGAATTGGCATGAAGACACTGTATCTTGTGTGACCGCGCAATTAATGAATGTTATGTTAACAAACCTGGGGGGACAGGCTAAAATCAATTGTTTCAATTTTCATTATTTTCTGGCTCAATAATGCATTACTACAAGCAGACCCGCTACAAGCTGTTGAGGACCTTCTGCGTTGTGGCCCAGAAAGAAAACATCACCCAGGCTGCCGAAGTGCTGCACATCAGCCAGCCCACGGTCTCACTGCAGGTGCAGGCGCTGGAGCGGGAAATGGGAGAAAAGCTGCTGGAACGGCGCGGCCCGAGCATCAAGCTGACACCGGAAGGCCGGGTACTGTACCAGCTGGCCCATCCGCTGACAGCCGGGATCGAAGCCCTGCGCGAGACCTTTGCCGCCAGCCTGGGTAAAATGGAACGGGGTGAGCTCAATATTGCTGCCGGCCAGTCCACCTCACTTTACATCCTGCCGGAGTACATTGAACGCTTCAAACACCAGTTCCCCGGCATCCGCATCAACCTGCATAATGTCGAAGGCCAGAATGGCATGAAAATGCTGATGGCGGACCAGGTTGACCTGGCGGTCGGACCCCTGCTGCAGATTCCGGACAGCATCAACTACAAACCCTTCGCCACCTTCAACTCCATCCTGATTGTCGCCCGTGACCACCCGCTGACCCGCAAGGCCAGCGTCACCCTGGAAGACATCAGCCCCTACGGCCTGATCCTGCCGCCCAAAAACCAGAGTACCTGGCGCATGGTGGATACCGTCTTCCGCCAGAACCGTATTCCCTATACCGTCAGCATGGAGGCCGGCGGCTGGGAAATCGTCAAGCAGTACGTGGAACTCGGGATCGGCATTTCCATCCTGACCGAAGTCTGCCTGACCGGAAAGGAGGAAAACCTCGCAGCCATCTCCATGGATGCCTACTTCCCACCCCGCAACTATGGCCTCATCATCCGCAAAGGCAAGTTTTTCACCCCGCAGGCAAAACGCTTCATCCAGATGTTTGATCCGGGTTTCTTTGTCGACGAGAACCTGCAGGAGTGATCAGAAATCACAAAAATTTCATTCGGTTAACAGATAATTTTCACCCGCTGTCCAGGCATTTATCCGCTCAACATCAGAATAATTTTTTTCTATTACAAAGAAATTCAAGCACTGTTAATTTAGGTTTTTTATAATCGACTCATTGATGTGCAAGCATCAATACCGGGAACAATAACAAGAATCGTCACCAGGCGATCAGCTTCCTCAATCATTCGGCGGGCTTATTCAGCCCGCCTTTTTGGCGGCTTTACCTGTACACAGCGATGCTTTCGGCTTAACGAATTTTCACACACAACCATGTAACGGTAACGAAACACTCCCGCTTACAGGAACTCCGAAATAATTTCTTGAAATTCAGCTTCTTAGCCGCAACCCCTGATTTGAAAAAGGGAAATCCAGCCCCCAAAGACACCCGCAGCCCTGTGGCAGACAGGTCTGGAATCACGGTATTTCACCGTTACAAGGCTCGGCTTACTGATTTTCAGACAGGGAGACAGCCTATAATGATCCAACGCTTGGACAACAGGAAGCATGAAAAATAAGGCAACTGCCTGGAGGGGCCGGGATATGAGTTTATCAGGTCACTGTTGTTACTCCGGTTATTATATCTCACTGTATCAACCTGGTAAATGCTTGACTATTTCGGCAGCAGACGGGTCTTTCGCCAGCCCGTTCTCTCTGGTGCGGACTTACAGGCTTGTGCTCTAAGCAATCGTTAGGCGGGTGCTCCTTCCCCGCCTTTTTCTTTTTCCCCGGTGACAGCGATCGGGCACAACAGCACCCGCTCCAGCCGCCCCTGCACCTGTTTCAGCAGGTCGGCAGCCTCCTCAGGTCCAAGCTGCCCTGCCAGCATGACAACTGCCGTCTTCACCCGGTAATCACACTGCGCCAATGCCTGCAACGCCTGTTCCCTTGAGACCCCGGCCAACTGCATCACCAGCCGGCAGGCCCGGATACGCAGCTTCTCATTGGTGACACGTACATCCACCATCAGGTTGCCATACACCTTGCCCAGCTTCACCATCAGGCTGCTGGACAGGGTATTCAGCGCGATTTTCTGGGCCGTTCCAGCCTTGAGACGCGTGGAACCCGACAACACCTCCGGCCCGGTGAGCAGCTCAATGACATGATCGGCCTCCCGCCCCAGGGCCGAACCGGGATTATTCACCAGGGCAATGCACAGCGCCCCGGCCCGACGTGCCTCCTGCAAGGCACCGATACAATAGGGCGTGCGTCCGGAAGCCGCAATGGCCAGCACGCAATCCAGCGCACCGACAGCGGCACCGCGGACAGCATCCACACCGGCCTGCGGCTGGTCTTCAGCATTTTCAACCGCCTGCATCAGTGCCGCAGCGCCACCGGCCAGTAATGCCAGCGAGCGTTCCGCCGGCCAGGAAAACGTCGGGTTCAGCTCCACGCAGTCCAGCAGCCCCAGACGCCCGGAGGTCCCCGCCCCCACATACACCAGCCGGCCACCGGCCCCGATGCGCACCACCATCGCCTCCAGGGCAGCTTCCAGCTGGGGAGCGGCATCCAGCACACTTTGTACCGCCTGCCACTGATCCTCCACAAACGCCCGGATCAGCCCGGCACTGTCCAGCTGCTCCAGTGCCGGCCCGGCTCCGACCATGGACTCGGTTGTCAGGGCATTGATCAGATCCGGCTCAGCAATGGGTTGCAGGGAAACGCTTTCGGCCACGATGGGTGCTCCTCAAGGGTCGGTAGACATTGTGCCGGACCAGTATCCGCATAAACGGCTGCTGGAGGGCAGCCAGTCGGATGGCACAATCCACATGGGCATTCAGGGCATGCAGACGTACCGGTACCGGCCATTCCAGCTGTTGCTGCATGGCCTCATAAACCAGCGGATGCAGGGCTGCAGCCCGTCCGGACAGGACAATGGGACGCGCCCCGAAACGGTGCAGCACGCTGTTGCCCAGCCGGGCCAGCTCACCGCCGGCCTGACGCAGAATATCTGCCGCCAGCGGATCATCCTCTGCACTCTGTGCCACCTGCAGGGCCAGCTGGCCGATGCTGCCACGGTCACGCTGATAGATGAATTCCCGTGAATGATCCCAGCTGGAGCCTCCCAGGGTGGCAAACAGACGCCGCGCCATGGGTGAAGTCTGCCAGCTGCCGGGCTGCTCGTCCTCACGCCGCCAGACCAGGCGCAAGGCTTCACGCGCTATCCAGTAACCGGCCCCGGCATCATCCAGCAGGCTGCCACGGCCACCAGCCCGGTGCATCCCCCCCTCGGCGTCGACATAGACCGCCACCGAACCGGTACCCGCGTAGACCAGACAGGCAGTTCCGGGCGTTATGCAGGACAGGTAGGCAAACAGCAGGTCCCCCATCAGGTAAACCGACTCCCCGATTGCGGGCAGGAAAGTCCGCAGCTGCCGGACGAACCAGCGGGCACGGGCCACATCGTCCCCCAGACCGGTAATACCCATGACCAGCGCATGCGGAGCAGCGGTATCGGCGATGGTACGCGACAGCTGCTGCAGGGTGGTCTGCATGCGCTGCTGCTCAGTTTCGTTGCGGACAAGTCCGGACAGGGGGGCGGTTTCCCCCTGGGCCAGCAGGCTGCCATCCGGCATGGCCAAAGCCCAGCGGGTGGCGGTACCACCGGCATCAATCCCCAGTGCGGGCATTCGGGCCTGCATGGCATTTACCTTTGCTGTAGGCTCCAGGGAGGCGCTTATTGTTTTATCAGCCCACCCTGAAGCCGGATTGTTATCAGGTTTTGTTAAACAATTGTTATTGTAGACTTGGATAACTGAAAGCCGGCTGAGTTCCCGATGGAGGGAAAACGCCGGCAGGTTAACGTCCGCAGCAGCCGCAATCGGGTCGCCGTTGCAGACGGAACCGGGTCCATTCCATGCCCAGACCATCAAACAGCAATACCTGCCCGATCAGGCTCTCTCCGGCTCCGGTGATGAGCTTGAGCGCCTCCAGCGCCTGCATGCTGCCCATGACCCCGAGCAGGGGGCCGGCCACACCATTGGCCGCGCAGGTTTCCGGCAGGCCCTGCACATCACCGTAAAAACACTGGTAGCAGGGACTGTCCGGCACGCCGGGATGGAACACGGAAATCTGCCCTTCCCAGCGAATCGCAGCCGCTGAAACCAGCGGCCTGCCGGCCTGTACACAGGCACGGTTGATCGCCAGACGCACATCCAGCTGGTCGGTGCAGTCCAGTACCAGATCAACCGTCTGCACCTGCGCCAGCAGTTCAGCGGCGCTGAGCCGGGCAGGTACGGTCTCCACCCGGATGTCGGGGTTGAGCTCCAGCAGGCGCTCCCGTGCCGAATCCACCTTGAGTCGCCCCACACTGGCATCGGCATGCACAACCTGACGCTGCAGGTTGCTCAGGTCCACAGTGTCAAAGTCATTCAGGACCAGGGTGCCCACACCACCGGCGGCCAGATACATGGCCACCGGAGAGCCCAGTCCACCCAGCCCGATGATCAGTACCCGTGCCTGCAGCAGCCGTTCCTGCCCGGCCAGATCCAGCTGCGGCAGCATGATCTGGCGGCTGTAGCGCAACAGCCGGACATCATCCAGCTCCATTCAGGCGCCCTGATCCAGCCGGTCGGCAAACTGCCGGCGGAATCTGGCCAGCTTGGGAGCAATCACCGCCTGACAATAGCCGGCTGCCGGATTGTCCCGGTAGTAATTCTGATGGTAGTCCTCGGCCTTGTGGAACTGTACCAGCGGTTCGATCCGGGTCACGATCGGGGCGGAAAAATACGCCTGCATGGCCTGCAGCACCTGTTCCGCACTGGCCTGCTGGGTGGCATCATGGGTAAAAATGATGCTGCGGTACTGGGGGCCGGTATCCGCCCCCTGGCGGTTCAGGGTCGTGGGGTCATGGGTGCTGAAATGAATGCGCAGCAGGTCTTCATAACCAATCCGATCCGGATCAAACGTGATCTGCACCACCTCGGCATGCCCGGTCCGTCCGCTGCAGACCGAGCGGTAATCTGCCGGGCCATCGCCACCGCTGTAACCGCTTTCAACCTTTTCCACCCCGCGCAGGTGCTGGAATACCGCCTCGGTACACCAGAAACAGCCGCCCCCGAAGGTTGCCTGTGCCCTCATGATTTCACCTTCTTCAGGGATACGGCATTCATGCAGTAACGCAGACCGCCCGGTGCCGGTCCGTCGGGAAAAACATGTCCCAGATGGGCATCACAGACATTGCACAGGGTTTCAACCCGGTGCATGCCGTAGCTGTCGTCACGGTGATAGGCAATGGCATTGGTGCGTACCGGCTGGGTGAAAGACGGCCAGCCGGTACCGGAATCGAACTTCTCCGAAGCATCAAACAGCAGGCTGCCACAGCACACACAGGCATACTGTCCCGGCTCAAACAGGCTGCACATTTCAGAACTGAACGGACGTTCGGTACCGTGGCGGCGGGTGACTCCGAACTGTTCGGGTGTCAGTTGTGCCTGCCATTCCTGCTCGGTTTTATGAACGGTATGATCCGGTTCGGGATTGCCTTTGGCGGCAAAACCCAGAACATCAATCCAGCGCAACATGGCTCCTCCTGCAGATGGTTTAACAGGAGAATAGTAACAAGGTCGGGACAAAGCCGGTAGTTCCCGGAGCGACTTGCGGGTAAAGCCCGGCACCGCCATGAACCGGGCGGAATCCGGATGAGCCGCTAGGCCAGCGGCAGCGGCTCCGGCCATTCATTCAGGTACTGGCGCCGCCCTATCGCCCCCGGCACCGGAATGCCCTGCTGCAGGCGCTGCAGCAGCGTCCGGTACCGGGCGGCATAAGCATCCATCTGCTCGCCACTCAGACGCAGGGTGCCATGCACCACAAAGGGCGGCAGGTAATGCATACCGCACAGATTGGCAGTCTGCTCAAACGGGGCCAGCAGTTCCCGCACGGTAAAATAGTTGTGCCCTTCCCGATGGTAGGCCTCACGGCTGCCGCCGGTGCTGATGACATTGCCCAGCGCCTTGCCATACAGGGCCCGCCCGCTGGAACCGTAGGCAAAACCGTATTCCAGCACCAGATCCTGCCACTCCTTGAGGATTGCCGGTGTGCTGTACCAGTAAAACGGATGTTGAAACAGGATCAGGTCATGCTGGTTGAGCAGCAGCTGCTCGCGTTCGATGTCGATCACCAGGTCCGGATAAACCTGATAAAGGTCATGGACCGTGACACCCTCCAGGGTCCGGGCCGCCTGGAGCAGCCGGTACTGGACCCTGGACTTCTCCAGGGCCGGGTGCGCGAACAGGATCAGGATTTTCCGCAGGGGATTGTCAGCGTCCATGACTCACAGCTCCCGGGCCAGTGGATTGGGGGTCGGCCCGGCCACACGGGTCAGCAGGTTTTTGTCGGTATGGTGAAAAACCTCATCCTGGCCCTGAATCCGGAGCACGGTATCCTCTTCATAAGACCAGGTGCCATCCGGATTGAAAGCCACGCTGATCCTGAAGGCAACCGTCCTGAAGGCATGCAGCAGAAACGGTGAGGAACAGATGCCCCAGGTGTCCAGCCCTTCGGTGGCATTCAGTTCGAAGCGGGTGGCATCGGCAGCCACCCGTCCGGCAGCCATGGCTGTCATGCCTCTGGGAATGGTCAGGGTGTGCATCACCGTCTGTGTGGCCTGCTCCCACAACCAGTAACCGACCTGCTCGTGATAGGTCTTGACCTGATCCGGCTTGGTGATCAGGGTCTGATAGCGCAGGCCGTAAAGCAGCTGTGGCCCGTTGGTCACAGGGTCAATCGGCTGCAGTTCGATTCTTTCCACAAAAGCCTGCTTTTTGGAGCCTTCCGCCTTCGGTTTGACATCAAGGCCACGGCGCCCCTCCCAGATACCAGCCATCTGTTTCAGCGGCCCCAGGTTATTCAGGGTATTGGCATCAATATTCTGCGGCTCAGTATAAATATCACTCGGAAACTCGCTCAAAGGAAACCCCTCCTGACCTGTCAATGCTTGTCACGGACACCGTTTGGGAAAAATTTTCACGCACGGAGCATGCAGGAAATGATAAAGAAAAAGCCAGACCAGCGCTAGGCTGAGACAGGGCAGCCAGGCCAGGGCAATTTTGGAAAATAAATTCCATAGCAGTGGATGCTGAGTGCCATCAGCGACCAGCAAGTGGCACATCCGCTGACTTATGCGAAAATGGGCTGCGATAACCTGCGCCGGCTGTGTGCGGATGCGGGAATTGAGGTAGCGGTTTAACCCAAAAGGTAAGCAATCATTATGGAAACCATCGGACATTTGATCAACGGAGAGCTGCGCGAAGATACCGCTCGCACCCAGGACGTGTACAACCCGTCCACCGGCGCGGTGCAGAAACAGGTGGCGCTGGCCGGCAGGGCCACGGTCGAGGAGGCCATCGCCGCCGCCGAAGCCGCATTCCCGGACTGGCGCGACACCCCGCCAGTCAGACGTGCGCGCATCATGTTCCGTTTCAAGGCCCTGCTGGAAGCACATGCAGACGAGATCAACCAACTGGTCGGCCTGGAACACGGCAAGATTGGGCATGATGCCGGTGGCGAGCTGCAGCGCGGTATCGAAAACGTGGAATTCGCCTGCGCCATTCCGGAGCTGCTCAAGGGCGAATACAGCAGGAATGTCGGCCCCGGCATCGACTCCTGGAGCGAGTTTCAGCCGCTGGGCGTGGTGGCGGGCATCACCCCGTTCAACTTCCCGGTGATGGTGCCACTGTGGATGTACCCGGCAGCGCTCGCCTGCGGCAATACTTTCGTGCTCAAGCCTTCCGAGCGCGATTCCAGCTCCACGATGCGCGTGGCACAACTGGCGCAGGAGGCCGGGCTGCCACCGGGAGTGCTGAACGTGGTCAACGGCGACAGGGAAGCGGTCGACACGCTGCTGCATGACCCGCGCGTGCAGGCGGTGAGCTTTGTCGGTTCCACACCGATCGCCGAATACATCTACGCCAGCGCCAGCGCCAACGGCAAGCGGTGCCAGGCCTTGGGCGGGGCGAAGAACCACGCCATCGTGATGCCGGACGCGGACCTTGATAACGCTGTCAACCAGCTGCTGGGCGCGGCCTTCGGCTCCTCCGGTGAACGCTGCATGGCGCTGCCGGTGGCGGTGGCCGTGGGTGAAGACACCGCCAACCGGCTGGTCGACAAGCTCGGTGCGGCGATGCAGCCGCTGAAAACCGGCCCCTGGTCGGACAGCAGCAATGATTTCGGCCCGCTCATCACCAAAGCGCATCAGGAGAAGGTCAGGGGCTACATCAACAGCGCCGAAGCCGATGGTGCAACCGTGGTGGTGGACGGGCGCAATACCGTGGTGCCAGGGCATGAAAATGGCTTTTACGTCGGTGCGACCCTGATTGATCACGTGACACCCGACATGCAAAGTTACCAGGAAGAAATTTTCGGCCCGGTATTGCAGGTGGTGCGCGTCAACAGCATGCAGGAGGGCATGGACCTGATTGATGCGCATGAATACGGCAACGGCACCTGCATTTTCACCCGCGACGGGGAAGCGGCACGTTATTTCACCGATCACATCAAGGTCGGCATGGTGGGCGTGAACATCCCGCTGCCGGTGCCGGTCGCCTATCACAGCTTTGGCGGCTGGAAACGCTCACTGTTCGGGGATTTGTCGGCATACGGGCCGGACAGTGTGCGCTTTTATACGCGCCGCAAGACGATTACCCAGCGCTGGCCCTCGGCAGGCGTGCGCGAGGGGGTTTCGTTCGCGTTTCCGAGCTGATGGGGGCGCTGCCCCCTTACCCCTGTACCGTCCGTTGCTCCCGAATCGCCAGACCGGCACCCGCCGCCAGCGCGACAAAGCCGGGGAAGGACGTATTCACCGTGGCACAGTCATCAATGGTCATGGGCACAGCCGCACGCAGCCCGGCAATCGAAAAGGCCATGGCAATACGATGATCGTTATGGCTGGTCACGGTGGCACCACTCAGCGGCCCCCCCTGAATCACAATGCCATCGGGCGTCGGACGCGCATCAATGCCGCACGCCGCCAATCCGTCCACCATGACCTGGATGCGATCACTTTCTTTCACGCGCAACTCCTCCGCCCCGGTCAGCACGGTTTCACCATCAGCACAGGCTGCTGCCACAAACAGCACCGGAAATTCATCAATGGCCAACGGCACCAGTGCTTCAGGAATGCGGATACCCTTGAGCCTGGCCGCCCGTACCCGGATATCCGCCACCGGCTCGCCACCGACCTCCCGCGGGTTCTGTATTTCCAGATCCGCCCCCATCAGGCGCAGAATCTCGATCACGCCGGTACGGGTCGGATTCATGCCCACATGTTCGATCACCAGCTCCGATCCCGGTGCAATGCTGGCCCCGACCATAAAAAATGCTGCCGAAGAAATGTCGGACGGTACATCAATCGCCATGGCCCCAAGACGCCCTCCCCCCTTGAGGCTGATGCGCCTGCCATCGGTCTGCACCGGGTAGCCGAAACCACGCAGCATACGTTCGGTATGATCGCGGGTCGGTGCCGGTTCAGTCACGCTGGTTTCACCCTCGGCATACAGCCCCGCCAGCAGCAGGGCCGATTTGACCTGGGCACTGGCGACGGGCATGTCGTAATGCATGCCGTGCAGCGTACTGCCCCCCCGCACCATCAGCGGCGGCGTTCCGGCTGCCGTGGTCTCGATGCGGGCACCCATGTCAGCCAGTGGCACGGTGACGCGCTTCATGGGACGTTTCGACAGGGAGCCGTCACCATTCATGCGCACATCAAAGGCCTGGCCGCTCATGAGCCCGGCCATCAGGCGCATGGAGGTACCGGAATTTCCCATGTCCAGATCGTGCACCGGTGCCCTGAGGCCATGCAGCCCCACGCCGTGAATCACGACCCGGCCATCGGCAGTCGGCCCTTCGATCGACACCCCCATGGCACGGAAGGCATTCAGGGTGCACAGGCAATCCTCGCCCTGCAGAAAACCGCTGACCTCGGTGGTGCCTTCGGCCAGTGAACCCAGCATGATGGAACGGTGGGAAATCGACTTGTCGCCCGGTACGCGGATGCGGCCTTTGAGGCTGCCGCCGGGCTGGACAATGAAACGGATGGAATCGGCGTGGCTCACGAATGTTGTCCTGGTTCAAAACGGGCGACATAATTGTCGCGGGTCTGCTTGGCCTGCTGCATCAGTTGCTGCAGGCCCTCAGCATCATGGTTGCGGATCAGGGCGGAAAAATGACTCAGGTTATTCTGCAGCGCACGGATCATGTCCAGAATGGCGCGATCATTGTAAAGGCAGATGTCGCGCCACATGACCGGATCACTGGAGGCGATGCGGGTGAAGTCACGAAAACCGCCGGCGGCATAGCGCAGGATGTCCTCACGCTGCGGCATGCCCAGCAGGGTGTCCACCAGCGCAAAGGCCAGCACATGCGGCAGGTGGCTGGTGGCAGCCAGTACCTGATCATGCAGCTCAACCGGCATACCTTCAACCAGCGCGCCGGTCACTTTCCACATGGCGGTCACGGCAGCCAGTGCCTCGGGGTCGGTATGCGGCTGCGGGGTCAGGATCACGCGGCGTCCCTGATACAGCTCCGCAACCGCAGCCTCCACCCCGCTCTGCTCACGTCCGGCAATCGGATGGCCGGGCACAAACCGGGTGAAATCCGGCCCCATGATGTCGCCGACCTCCCGCACGATCGACGCTTTGGTACTGCCGGCATCGGTCAGAATGGCGGTCGGAGGCAGGGCCGGCCTGATCTGCACCAGCACTCCGCGCATGGCTCCCATGGGCACCGCCAGCAGTACCATGTCGGCATCCCGGACTGCACTGGCCGGATCAAGCACATAGCGGTCGATAACCCCGAGGTCAATGGCCCGCTGCAGATGCCCGGCACTGCGGCTGCAACCGACCACCTCCCCGCAGTATCCGGCCTGGCGCAAGGCCAGAGCCAGCGACCCGCCGATCAGCCCGACCCCGAAAATGACCAGCCGGCCCACCCCCCTGCCCGCTTCCGGCATCATGCCTCCCCGTCAGGTGGCAGCTCGGCCAGCACTTTACGCAGGGCCTGAATGCAACGGGTATTCTGGGCTTCGGTACCGATGGTGATGCGCAGGTGCCGGGGCAGGCCGTAATTGGCTACCGGACGCACAATCACGCCCTCCCGCAGCAGGGCTTCGTAGACCGGGGCAGCCGTGCGCCCGGTATCGACGGTGATGAAATTGCCGATGCTGGGAATATGGCCCCAGCCCTCCCCGCTGCAGGCGACAGACCACTGCTGCAGGCCACTGACATTGTTGGCGGCACTGTGACGCAGGTGAGCCTCATCCGACAGGGCCGCCTCCGCCGCAACCAGTGCTAGGGCATTGACATTGAAGGGCTGGCGCACCCGGTTCAGCAGGTCGGCAATGGCCGGGCTGGAAACGGCATAGCCCACGCGCAGGCCGGCAAGCCCGTAAATCTTGGAAAAGGTCCGGGTCACAATCAGGTTGGGAAACGCATCCAGCCACACCAGCGCACCCGGTAGCACATCCTCACGCGCCACGTACTCAATGTAAGCCTCATCCAGCACCACAATGATCCGGGGCGGCAAGGCCTGCAGAAAGGCCTGCAGGGCATCCGTGCTCAGCCAGGTGCCGGTCGGGTTGTTGGGGTTGGCGATGAAAACAACACGGGTTCTGTCATCCACCCGTGCCTGCATGGCAGCCAGATCATGACCATAAGGCATCCCGGGATGATCAGGCGACAGGGCCGCTGCCACCTGCAGTTCGGCCCCGATGGACTGGGTCACGATCGGGTAAACCGCAAACGCATGTTCGGAAAACACGGCTCCCCCGCCGGCATCCAGAAAGCAGCGTCCGATAATGTCCAGCACGTCGTTGGACCCATTGCCGAGCGTGATCTGCGCCGGAGACACTCCCAGCTGTTTGGCCAGTGCAGCCTTGAGACGGTATCCGCCGCCGTCCGGATACAGCTCCAGGCTTTTCATGGCGGGAGCCATGGCCGCCAACGCCCTGGGGCTGGGGCCGAGCGGGTTTTCATTCGAAGCCAGCTTCAGGCTGTTGCGGATACCCAGCTCACGCTCCAGCTCGTCAATCGGCTTGCCCGGCTGGTAGGGTTGCAGGGCCTGTACCCCGCGCACGGCAAGGCTCTGGTAATCAAGGGGTGAATGTTGCATGGCGTCTGAACATGAAAATGAACATGGAAAGAGGCTGCATTCAATCACATTGATGTACGGTTTGCCAGTGGAGAAATTTCACTGCCGGGCCGGTCGGACTCCACTGATCGGCAAAATATCGGCTGTAAACGGGAAACCGGCTACCGCAAAGGCTGGTCAGGCTATAGTGCTTTTGTCTACACTTGGCTTCAGCCACGGGCTCCGGCCATTACAAATCTACAACAAATATTTTCAACTCATGACAAGACAGGAAACCCCCAACCATGACAGCTGCACACTCCCTGAACCAGGAATGGCAAAACTGGCTTGACCAGAACCTGGAGCGTCAATGCGATCCGGTCGAGCTTTACCAGATCATGCGGGACAACGGCTTCAGCCGGACCGTGATCAAGGTGATGATGGGTGATGCCTTTCCGGCCAGTGTCGAAGAAAAACCCAAACCGAAAAGTGCCATTGACCATGAGACTCTGGCCAATGCTCCCCTTGGGGCCAATCGTCCCGATCTGGTGGTTGAACGCTTTGACACCGACCGGCTGCAGCTTTATACCTTGGAAAATTTCATGACTCCGGAAGAGTGTGAAACACTGATCCGGCTCGCGGAAACCGAACTCAAGCCCTCGGAAGTGACCCACAGCAATGGGGATGACCGCTTCCGTACCAGCGAAACCTGTGATTTTGTCCACATCCGTGAAACCTTCGTGGACCAGATTGAAGAAAAGATTGCCCGGACCATGGGAATCCGCCTGCCCTACTCCGAACCGATCCAGGTCCAGCGTTATGATGTGGGGCAGGAGTTCAAGGCACACCACGACTTCTTTTCACCGGACATGCCGGGTATCTATGAGCAGTATACCGGCGAAATGGGCCAGCGCACCTGGACCTTCATGGTCTACCTGAACTCGACTCCCAAAGGGGGCGGCACCCGTTTTACCGAAATCGACCAGACCTTTTACCCCAGACAGGGCATGGCAGTAGTCTGGAACAACCTGCATCCGGATGGCGTACCCAATCCGTTTACCATGCATCACGGCATGCCGGTGGAAGAAGGCAAAAAGGTCATCATCACCAAATGGTTCCGTGAAAACGGTCAGGGGCCGATGTTCTACACCGAATCCGCACCAGCACAGGAGCAGGACACGGTAAAGGACCGGGAATCCTCCAGCCCCGGAAAACTGACCCATACCCAGCAGGCCAAAAACCGCAAACAGGCCCAGAAGCTCAAGAAACAGAAGCGTAAACAGGCCAGAGCACGCCGGAAACGGTGAGCCGCCTCCCGATGCGGGAAACGGGAAATCCCATGCAGGCAGCCGGGGCTAATCACCCTGGCTGTCTTTCAGCGTGCGGGCCGCATATTTCTCGCTCAGGTAAAGGTAGCGTTCACGCATGGTCAGTGCCTCATCCTTGAGCTTTTCTTCTTCGAGTCGGTTCTGGCTGATGGCGGTTTCATACTCACCCAGATTCTGCTGATTCGTTGCCAGAAAACCCTCCAGTTGGTTGCGAATGGCCTTGCTGTCTTCGGTTTCCAGTTTTGCCTCAAGCTCGGTGCGTTCCTGCCGCAGTTTGTCACGCAACATGACCAGCTGTGCATAGTTGGCCTTCAGGGTTGCGAAACGCTCATCATTGAAACGATCCAGTTCTTCCACACTGGCATAACTGTTCAGCAGCAGCGAGTCGGTTCGCTCCTGCTGCCGATCCCGCTCCTTGCGCTTTTCCTCCAGACTCTGCAGCCACTCCTCTTCCCTGACCTGCTCGGTGGACTTGGCCGGGGCTACCTGCTTGAGGGTGAGTCCCTGCTTGCTGAGCTGGCTGTGCCCATCCTGGGAAAACTCGGGCGGAACATTATCGGAATAATGCACCGCACCATCCTTGTCAACCCAGCGGAACAGCCCCTCTGCCTGCAGCTGCATACTGAGACACAGCGTGCAGCCGCCAAGAATGACCACGCCGGGAGATACGTACTGCCTGACTTTGAATTTCATAATGCTTATCCACGGACACTACAGGAACAGGTTGATTGAACCCCTGTTTTTAACATGCACCCTGAAATAAAGCCAATCTATAGGCCATACGGCAGAATTGTCCGGATGGATCATGTCACCGGGGCAACGCCTTACTGTCCGCCCTGGCGAAATGTTCATCAAAGCCCATCAGATCATCCGACTGCCCGGCTTCCATGTGATAGCGTTTCAATAATTCCTCATGCTCTGCCTGTGCGACTTCACGCTCAATCACGACCTGAAACCCGGCCTGATCAGCCAGAATCACAAATGGCCCCTTCGCCTTGCGGATCAGGTGATAAAAATCATTAAAGCTCTGAAATGACGTACCATCAATGGTATCCACACGCATGACCACATCGTGATAACCGACATTGCTGCTGGAAGCCAGCACCTTGGTGATCAGGACACTTTCCTGCCGGTCCCGGTTCTCCTGCCGGTCATACTCCGCCCGGCTCAGGCAATAATCCGTAACCTTGCTGGGGGTGAAGACAAAACCGCCGTAGACAAAATAGCGTGGCTTCTGGTCATAGGTGTAATAAGTCTGGGCGGCACGGTCCAGCGGCAGCTCCAGCTCCAGCGGCTTGTCATCACGCAGTACCGAAAGCCGGAGCCGGTCACGCAGCTGGTGCAGATCGACCAGGTGTTCAAAATTGATGTATTTGCCGGGCTGAAACATGACCGTGCCATTGTTTTCAACCTTGTTTCCATCCACGTGGGTGATGATGTCCCCCAGATGCAGCACCGGCTCAGCCGGCGTATTGGCACAAACCTTGGTGACCAGCACACCGGTGCTCTCCTTATCCAGCATATACTTCTTGCGCATGGCCGGATTGATCAGCTCCTCCGTCACAACGGAAAACTCCGGGAAACCATCATAGTTGCCGTCCGCCACGTCCTTGAGAAAATGACGGATGATGGGGGTGGGAATCATGTAGCCGATGTTTTCCTCACCGTTACCGGCCACCTGCATGGCCACCCCGACCACCTTGTCATGCGCCAGTGCCGGACCGCCGCTGTTGCCGGGATTGATGGCGGCATCAATCTGAATGGCCTGAAACGGCAGCGAACTGTGGGCGTATTCAATGTACTCAATGCGTGACACAATGCCCTTGGTCACGCTCAGGGTATCCCCTCCGGTAGGAAAGCCGTACACACTGATTTCCTCATGGACTGCCGGCAACTCTCCGATGGACATGAAGTTGCCATTGGAGAAGAAATCCTTGTCCTTGACGGACAGCAGGGCCAGATCAGCCTCATGCGATACTGCGATCACATTGGCCTCATAACGATCCGGTTTGCCGTCACGCTGCAACTCAATGAACGTGTGGTCTGCCACAACGTGGGCATTGGTCAGCACCCGGTTGCCCTCAATCACAAACCCGGTACCGATGCGGGACTCGGTATCGGAATTCCAGGGCGAGTAGGTATTGTAGGTTTCAGCAGTCGTAAAAATCTTGACCACCGACTTGGCCAGCCTGCTGCCGGTGACGGGGGCCGGCTCACTGCTATCGGCAGTGTCTGTGGTATCGGCAGCAATGCCTGCAACCTTATCCGCCTCCACCGCTGCAGCACTGGCGAGCGGCCATGCCAGCAGTACGGCACAAAGATAGAGAGAGCACGTCAGAACAGTCGGCAGTAATTTTGTATTTTCCATTTTGGAGCCCTTAGCCATGTTGGTAGATGCCTGCACATCGGGTAGCCTGGATAGCTTACAGGAGCCTTGCCTGACAGATTATTAATCGCCAGACACTTCCTGCAGACCAGACAGGATCATTGGCAAACCCATTTTTTTTGCCTGAATTTTTTCGTCTTTTCCGGTTATCATAGGCGGCTGTTTTATCATAGTACATCTGGAGATAAATTGGCCATGGCCACCTACAATACCAGCGAATTCCGCAGCGGACTGAAACTGATGATCGATGGCGACCCCTATGTCATTGTCGAGAACGAGTTTGTCAAGCCGGGCAAGGGACAGGCTTTCAACCGCGTCCGGGTCCGCAACCTGAAGACGGGGCGTGTGGTCGAAAAAACCTGGAAGTCCGGCGACAGCGTGGAAGCGGCTGATGTGGTCGATCGGGAAATGGAGTTCCTCTACAATGATGGTGAATTCTGGCACTTCATGGTTACGGATGGCTCCTTTGAGCAGTTCGCCGCCGCCGAGTCAGCCATGAACGATGCCGCCAAATGGCTCAAGGGCAATGAGGTCTGCACCGTGACCCTGTGGAATGATGCCCCCCTGAACGTGACACCACCCAACTTTGTCGAGCTGCAGATCGTGGAAACCGATCCCGGTGTCAAGGGCGACACGGCCAGTGGCGGCTCCAAACCGGCCCGGCTGGAAACCGGAGCGGTCATCAAGGTACCGCTCTACATGGACCAGGACGAAGTGGTCAAGATTGATACCCGTTCGGGTGAGTACGTTTCCCGCGTCAAGGAAAGCTGAACCAGGGTGGAATGGCAACCCTCCGCCGGGCTGGAAGCCCTGCAGGCCCGTGCCGGTCTGCTGCGCCAGGTGCGTGAATTCATGCAGGTCCGGGGTATCATGGAAGTGGAAACCCCGGCCCTGTCCCGGGCCGGCACCACCGATCCGGCCATTGACAGCCTGAGTGTAGCCCTGCCCCGGGAGTTGCGCTACCTGCACACCTCCCCCGAATACCCGATGAAGCGCCTGCTGGCCAATGGCAGTGGCGACATTTACCAGATCTGCAAGGTCTGGCGCCTGGACGAAAGCGGCAGTCGCCACAATCCGGAATTCACCCTGCTGGAGTATTACCGGGTTGGCCACGACTACCGGCAGTTGATGCAGGAAGTGGGTGCACTGCTTGCCCTCCTGATTCCCGGCCTGCCGGCAGCACCGGTGTTCCGGGAATACCGGCACTGCTTTCTGGACACCTTTGGACTGGACCCCTTCAATACCCGACCGGAGACACTGGCTGCCTGCGCTGCCGCCCACGGGCTGGAACTGCAGGGCGGGCAGGATAAACTGGATCTGCAGGGCTGGCTGGACCTGCTGTTTTCCCATGTAATCGAACCGGGTTTTCCGGACACGGGCCTGACCTTTGTCTATCATTACCCGGCGGCACAATCCGCACTGGCCTGCGTGAGCGAACACGAAGGGTATGCGGTCGCCTGCCGTTTCGAGGTTTACCTCGGTCCCCTGGAGCTCGGCAACGGCTATCAGGAGCTGTCCGACGGGGCTGCCAATACCCGCAAACTCACCCGTGATGCCCGACAGCGCAGCCGGGAAGGCAGATCCGGCCCGGTGATTGACCGGCGCTTTCTGGCCGCCATGCAATCCGGGTTGCCGCACTGTGCCGGGGTGGCTATCGGGCTCGACCGGGTTTTGTTGTGCCGTCTGGGTGAAAAACGCCTGGAACAGGTTATCAGTTTCGCGTGGGAACTGGCATAATAGCGCGCATTTTCAGTTTGAGGAGCATACGCAATGAGTTTCTTTATTTCCGACGCTTGGGCACAAAGCGCCCCCGGCCCGGCTGGTGGCGGCATTGAGCTGTTGATCATGATGGCGATCTTCTTTGCCATCATGTATTTCATGGTCATCCGACCCCAGCAGAAGCGAGCCAAGGCCCACAAAAGCATGCTGGACGCCCTGAGCAAGGGAGATGAAGTCGTCGCCGGGGGGGGCATTCTGGGCAAGGTCAGCCAGATCGGCGAGAACTTCGTCGAACTTGAAATCGCAGACAATGTGCGCATCAAGGTCCAGAAGCAAGCCATCGGAACCGTCATGCCCAAAGGCACCCTGAAAAACGCCTGACCATATCGCCAGGCTTCCCGGACCGGGAAGCCTCTCACGGGAATATTAACAATGAACCGCTACCCACTGTGGAAATACCTGCTGTTGATTGTGACCCTGATTGTGGGTCTCATTTATGCACTGCCCAACCTTTACCCCTCCGACCCTTCGGTCCAGATCAGCCAGCGTCAGGGTAATGATCTGGAGCCGGCCCTGATGCAGTCCCTGGAAAAAACCCTGAATGAGCATCAGCTGGGTTTCAAGTCCAGCGAGCTGAACGGCCCGAATGCCCTGATCCGTTTCGATGATACCGAAACCCAGCTGGAGGCCTCCGACCTGATCCGCGAGACCCTGGGGCGGGAGTATGTGGTGGCCCTGAACCTGGCCCCTGCCACCCCGGCCTGGCTGCAGGCCCTGAATGCCCAGCCCATGTACCTGGGGCTGGACCTGCGTGGCGGTGTCCACTTCCTCATGGAGGTGGACATGGATGCCGCCAAGGAAAAAGCCTTTGAGCGCTATGAGGATGAGTTCCGGGACTACCTGCGCAATGACAAGGTTGAATACCTGGGCGTCGCACGGGACGGTGAAATACTGACCATCAAGTTCAAGGATGCCGAGCAGCGCAGTGCCGGCCTCAAGACCTTGAGCTCCAAGTATTTCAACGAGCTGCAATGGCAGGAGCAGGATCCGGCTGAAACCTATGACCTTACGGCGACCATTGCCCCCGAACAGCTGCAGAACATCCAGAAGCTGGCCCTGCAGCAGAACATCACCACCCTGCGCAAGCGCGTCAATGAGCTCGGAGTGGCCGAACCGGTCATCCAGCAACAGGGGTTGAACCGTATCGTGGTCCAGCTGCCCGGCGTACAGGATACCGCCCGTGCCAAGGAAATCCTGGGCGCCACGGCGACACTGGAGTTCCGCATGGTCGATGATACCGGCAACGACCCGGTCAGCGCCGAACAGAGCAAGCGCATC
Organism: Thiothrix sp.; assembly: GCA_020442915.1. Lineage (GTDB taxonomy): Bacteria > Pseudomonadota > Gammaproteobacteria > Thiotrichales > Thiotrichaceae > Thiolinea. Next base: position 34,149 of record JAGRJD010000028.1, read on the forward strand.
CCGCTGGGTACCCAGCTGTTTCATGAAAGCAACGGCAACCCCATCCTGCTCAAGCGCCGGGTGATGCTGACCGGAGATTACATTACCGACGCCTCTTCCGGTTTTGGCAACGATACCGGCGCCCCCGAAGTCAACATCGTCCTCAACGGCAAAGGCGGCGAACGTTTCCGGCAGGCCACCGGCACCAATGTCGGCAAGCTGATGGCAGTTATCTACATCGAAACCACCTATGATGAACAGGAAGTCAAGGGCGAAAAGGTGCGCAAACCCGTCAAGCATCAGGAAGTCATCAACGTGGCACGCATTCAGGATGAGCTGGGCAGCCGTTTCCGCATCACCGGCCTGGACTCACCGAAGGAAGCCCGTGATCTGGCCCTGCTGTTGCGTGCCGGTGCCTTGGCTGCCCCGCTTTACATCGTTGAAGAACGCACCATCGGCCCCAATCTCGGCCAGGCCAATATCGACAGCGGCTTCAAGTCGATCCTGATCGGTTTTGTGCTGGTCATGGTATTCATGCTCATCTATTACCGCCTGTTCGGCCTGTTCGCCAACCTGGCCCTGACCATGAACGTGGTGATCATCTTTGCGGTCATGTCCATGCTGCAGTTCACCCTGACCCTGCCCGGCATGGCCGGTATCGTGCTCACCATCGGCATGGCAGTGGATGCCAACGTGCTGATTTATGAGCGTATCAAGGAAGAGCTGCGCAATGGCGCGCCAGTACAGACCGCCATCAACCGCGGTTATGATCAGGCGTTCTCCACCATCATGGACGCCAACGTCACCACCCTGATTGCGGCCCTGGTCCTGTTCATGTTCGGAACCGGCCCGATCAAGGGCTTCGCCATCACACTGGCCATCGGTATCGCCACCTCCATGTTTACGGCGATTGTGGGCAGCCGCGCGCTGGTGAATCTGGCCTACGGTGGCCGCAAGGTTGAAAAGCTCAGCATTTAAGGCGTGAAGGAGCCTGATATGACAGAACAAACCAATGAATCGACCCTGACACTGGAGCAGATGGCTCCCGTGACAGGTGGCAGACTGATTGACTTCATGCGTCTGCGCCACATCGCGCTTGCCCTCACCATTGTCCTCACCCTGGCATCACTGGCATCCATTGCCATCCGCGGCCTCAATCTCGGTGTGGACTTTACCGGTGGTACCGTCATGGAAGTCACCTATCCGGACAGCAAGAATCCGGATATTGTGCGCGAACTGCTGAAAAACAATGGCTACGAAGCCGTGGTCCAGCACTTCGGCAGCAGCAGGGAGCTGCTGATCCGCCTGCCGCCACCGGAAGCCGGTGATGATTCTGCAGAAGCCAAGGCAGCCCTGAGCAACAAGGTGCTGGGCATTCTGCAGGCTGAAACGGCAGAGGCCAGACTGAACCGGGTTGAGTTCGTCGGGCCGCAGGTCGGTGAGGAACTGCGTGAACAGGGCGGACTGGCGATCCTGCTGGCGCTGGGCGGCATCCTTATCTATGTGGCCCTGCGGTTTGAATACCGGTTTGCCGTCGGGGCGGTTGTCGCCACCATCCATGACGTGATTGTCGTGGTCGGCTTCTTCTCCTTCACCCATATCGAATTCGACCTGACCGTCCTGGCGGCGGTCCTGGCCGTCATCGGCTATTCACTCAATGACACCATTGTCGTGTTCGACCGTGAGCGCGAGAACTTCCGCCTGATGCGTACCGAAACACCCTATGAAGTCATGAACATCTCGATCAACCAGACCCTGTCACGTACCCTGATGACTTCCTTCACCACCCTGATCGTGGTCACCGCCCTGTACGTGTTCGGCAGTGAAGTCATTTCCGGCTTCGCACTGGCCCTGATCATTGGCATCCTGATCGGTACCTATTCATCCATCTATGTGGCCAGCAACCTGCTGCTGATGATGGGTATCACCAAAGAAGCCCTGATCCCGCCTCCCAAGGACAATGCGGAATTGGACGCCATTCCTTGAACAACGGATATTCTGGCGTTTTATGTTATGGCCCCCGGTAACGGGGGCTTTTTGAAGCAAGAACAGGCGCAAACCGCTCAGGCCGCAGCAAAACCTGCCAGCACCAGCATCAGCACCGCAATGGCAGTCAGCTGGGTACGCAAACGGGCATAGTGGGAATTGATGCGCGGAAACAGCAGCAACCGGTCAGCCACATACGCCCCGATCAGCAGCAGGGCCATGAAAAGCAGCGACAGTCCTACCGGCAGCAGCAGCCCCAGCCAGGCCAGTACCCCCGGCACAATGCCATAAACCAGCAGACGCTCGACCTCATGTTCAGGCAGGTAGCGCTGCATGCCCAGTACCACCCCCCAATGCACGGCTCCGAGAAAACTCAGCACCATGGCCGCATACGCTGCCAGCCACCAGTCCAGCCGCACCCCCTTGAGAAAGGGCAGCTCCAGCCCCAGCAGCAGGGTCAGTGACAGCAGCACAAACGGCAGCAATCCGGCATACCCCAGTATCCATGCAATTTCCGGCAGTGGTCTCATGTGCGTTCTCCAGTCTCTTGATACTCAGCTTGAGTGGCAATATTCTCAATATTGAACGCAGGCATCCATAAAAAGATACAAAAACCACTGTTGCCCTGTGGCCCGCTCTGGATAGTGATACAATAACGGACAGCAGGAGGGGCAAGCATGAAACAGGCCCGGCTCGATGCCACCGACATCAGGATACTGCGCATCATGCAGTCGTCCCCGGAACTCAACATTCACGAGATCGGGGAACGGGTCGGGTTGTCCCACACGCCCTGCTGGCGCCGGCTGCGTCGCCTGCGGGACAGTGGCGTCGTATGCGGGCGGGTCTGGCTGCTGGACCCGGAACAGGTCGGGCTTGATGTCACCATCTTCGTTTCCGTACGCCTCAAAAGCCATACCTCGGAACTGCTGGAAAGTTTCGAGCAGGCCACACTGGACATTCCCGAAATCCTGCAGTGCTACAGCATGAGCGGTGAATTTGATTACCTGCTGCGGGTGGTGGTGGCTAGCGAAATCAAGCGCACCACCTGCCTGCCGATCTGACGCCAGCCCCGGCAGTGCAGCCGAAGTCTGCCTGCATCCGGAACAGGCTCCCCAAAGCAATCCGGATCCTGAACTCAAGGCTGCCAGAGGAAAGTTTCCTCCATCACGGCCCTGGTTAACGGCAACATGAGACACCGGGTCCCGTGCAGAAATGACACAATGGGGGGACATTAACATCACGGAATTATCGGGAGGAGAGACCATGGGTATTCCCGTCAAAAGCAATGCCCCCAAACCCGACATCAGCCTGGACGACAAATACTGCGCCGAAACCGGGCGGATTTTCCTTAACGGCACCCAGGCCCTGGTGCGCCTGCCCATGACCCAGATGCGCCGTGACCGGGCTGCCGGACTCAATACCGCCACCTACATTTCCGGCTATCGCGGCTCCCCCATCGGTAGTTACGACCTGGCCCTGCAGGCAGCCCGCAGGCACCTTGCTCCCCTTGACATCCACTTTCAGCCCGGCCTGAACGAAGATCTGGCCGCCACCGCCATCTGGGGCTCACAGGGTCTGGCCGCCTCACCCGGTGCGCGCAAGGAGGGTGTACTGGGTATCTGGTACGGCAAGGGGCCGGGCGTGGACCGCAGCGGTGACGTGCTCCGGCACGCCAACTCATTCGGGAGCGCCCGGCATGGCGGGGTGCTGGCGCTGGCCGGGGATGACCATCATGCCAAATCATCAACGGTGGCCCACCAGTCCGACCATGCCTTCATGTCGGCACTGATGCCGATGCTGTTCCCGTCCAGCGTGCATGAATTTATTGAGCTGGGTCTGGCCGGTATTGCCATGTCACGCTATTCGGGACTGTGGGTGGCCTTCAAGCTCATTGCCGACACCATTGATACATCAACGGTTATCGATCTGGCCCAGGAGCAGCGGCGCTTCGTCCTGCCGGAAGACTTTGAAATGCCGCCCGGCGGCCTCAACAACCGCTGGCCGGATGACCGCTTTGCCCAGGACGAACGCCTGCAGGAATACAAGGGCTATGCCGCCATCGCCTTCGCACGTGCCAACCACCTGGATGAAGTGGTGCTGGACTCGCGTCAGGCGCGCTTTGGCATTATCGCTTCCGGCAAGGCGTTTGAAAACGTGATGGAAGCCCTGCGCGAACTGGCGATTGACGCCCCACTGGCGGACGCAATCGGTCTGCGGGTCTACAAGGTACGCATGCCCTGGCCACTGGAACCGGACGGCGTGCGCCACTTTTCCGAAGGGCTGGAAGAAGTGCTGGTGATCGAGGAGCGGCGTGAAGTCATCGAACACCAGATCAAGCAGCAGCTGTTCAACTGGCGGGCCGATGTGCGTCCACGCATTGTCGGCAAGTTTGATGATCAGGACCGCCACATTCTTTCGCTGCATGAAGACATCACCACCGGTGTGGCAGTCCGCGCCATTGCCGCACGGCTGCTGAACTTTGAGCTGCCCGAAGGGCTGCGCGAACGCATCACCCGGCGCCGTGAAACCTACCGGAAACTGCATGCGCTGAAGGTGGGGCACAAACAGCCGGTGACACGCCTGCCACACTTCTGTGCCGGCTGCCCGCACAATACCTCGACCCAGGTTCCGGAAGGCAGCCGCGCCTTTGCCGGCATCGGCTGCCATTTCATGTCGCTGTGGATGGACCGGCGCACCGAAACCTATACCCACATGGGCGGGGAAGGCGTGACCTGGCTTGGCATGGCCCCGTTCACAGACGAAAAACACGTTTTCACCAACCTCGGGGACGGCACCTATTTTCATTCCGGGATTCTGGCCATCCGCCAGTCCGTGGCTGCCGGTGTCAACATCACCTACAAGCTGCTGTTCAACAGCGCTGTCGCCATGACCGGCGGCCAGCCGGTTGATGGCCCCCTCACCATCCCCATGCTGGCACAGCAGCTGGCTGCTGAAGGGGTCGCTGCCATCCGGCTGGTAACGGATGATCCGCAGCGCTACCGGGGCGTGGGGCTGGCCGATGGCGTACAGGTCTTCCATCGTGAATGCCTGGATCAGGTTCAGCGCGAGCTGCGTGACATACCGGGCTGTACCATCCTGGTGTATGACCAGACCTGTGCCACCGAAAACCGCCGCCAGCGCAAGCGTGGTCTGGCTCCTGATCCGGACCGGCGTGCCTTCATCAACCCACTGGTGTGCGAAGGCTGCGGCGACTGTTCGGTGCAGTCCAACTGCATTGCCCTGGAGCCGCTGGAAACCCCGTTCGGACGCAAACGCCGGATCAACCAGTCGGCCTGCAACAAGGATTTCAGCTGTATCAACGGTTTCTGCCCCGCCTTTGTCACCCTGGAAGGTGTGGTGCCGCGCAAGGCTGCCCTGCCGGAACTCAGGCAGCAGGCCCTGCCCGAGCCACACCGACACCCGCTGGACCAACCCTGCAACATTGCCATCACCGGCATCGGCGGTACCGGCGTACTCACCATCGGGGCCCTGATCGGCATGGCCGCCCATATTGAGGGCAAATCGGTCATCCTGCAGGATTTCTCCGGACTGGCCCAGAAAGGTGGAGCCGTGGTTTCCCATGTGCGTGTCAGCCGCGCTGACCAGCCTCTGCACGCACCACAGATCGCTGCCGGTGAAGCCGACCTGCTGCTGGCTGCCGATACCGTGGTTGCCGCCAGCACCGCCAGCATCAACCTGTATCGGGACGGGCGTACCCGTGCCATTCTCAATACCCGCCTCAGCCCGGTCTCCGGCTTTGTCTTCCAGCGTGATTTCGACTTCCGCGAGCAGCAGGTACTGGATGCCATCCGTGCCCATGTGCATCCCGAGGTGGCCCAGCTCGACTTCGGACACCTGTCGGAGCGGGTCTGCGGAGATGCCATCGCCACCACCGTCATGCTGCTTGGTTACGCCTGCCAGCAGGGCCTGCTGCCGGTGGGGCCGGAAGCACTGCTGCAGGCCATTGTGCTGAATGGGGTGGCGCCGGACCTGAACCGGCGCGCCTTCACCTGGGGACGGGTATTCGCTGAATACCCGCAACAGGCTGCCGAACGGCTGGCTGATGCCAAACCCGGCTCCGGACTTCACAGTGGTGTGGCCGGGGGCCTTGAAGGGTGTGCAACACTGGCCGAACTGATGCAGCAGCATGAAACCTTCCTCAAGGCCTACCAGAATCAGGCGCTGGCCGACCGCTACCGCAGTCTGGTACAGCAGGTGCAGGCGACGGAAACCGCTGTCACCCGCAATGACAGGCTGACCCGCACAGTGGCACGGCAGTATTTCCGCCTGCTGGCCTATAAGGACGAATATGAGGTGGCCCGCCTTTATACCAGTGGCGAGTTTGAAAACTACCTGAGCAGCCAGTTTGAAGGCAATCTCAGAACCACCTTCCACCTGGCCCCCGGTTGGCTGGCTGGCAGGTCCCTGCCGAACGGCCGCCCGCGCAAACGTGCTCTGGGCCACTGGATGTTCACAGCCATGAAACTGCTGGCCCGGATGCGCTTCCTGCGCGGCACGCCGCTGGACCCGTTCGGCTACCAGCAGGAGCGACAACTGGAACGGGGACTGCCGGCTCAGTATGAACAGGCGATCGGGATTCTCTGCCAGCACCTCAATGCCGGCAACTTCAAAGAGGCGCAGGCCCTTGCAGATTATACCGATGATATCCGCGGGTTCGGTCCGGTTAAAATGGCCGGGATCAAAACGGCGGAAAAACGGTACGAAGCGGCCCTGCAGGCCTTCCTGAGGACAGCGTAAGCCCGACGGCCTGCAGGGCAGGAAACGGGCCGGTACAAATCAGCCCGCTGCGGTATCAGAACTTGCAGAGTGGCGCGCCTGATGTGACACTGCAGGCCATCATCAGCAATACCGGAACAGGCCCGATGACCCGACCAGACCCGAACAGCAATCTGCGCCAGGCTTTTGGCGCATTCATGACCGGTGTGACCGTTGTCACGACCCGCACCGGAGGAGGGTTGCCGATCGGTTTCACCGCCAACTCCTTCACCTCGGTCTCGCTGGACCCACCCCTGCTGCTGGTCTGCCTGTCCCTGAACATGCACAGCCTGCCGGCGTTTCTGGAGTGCGAGCATTTTGCCGTCAGCATCCTGTCAGAACAACAGCAGGACATCTCCAACCGGTTTGCCAGTTACATGGGCGACCGCTTCGCCGGCACCCGGTGGCAGGCAGACAGCTTCGGCATGCCCCTGATCGAAGCGGCAACCGCCTGGTTTTCCTGCTCCATCCATCAGCGCATGGAAGCCGGAGATCACCTGATCCTGATCGGACAGGTGGAAAACTTCGCCACGAACGAGGTACCGGGACTGGGTTATTCCAATCAGGGCTATTTCAGCCTGGGGCTGGAGCGAAGTGCCGCTGAACCGCCTCCCAGTGTACGTTCCTATCGGGCCGGAGCCATTATCGAGGTCAACGGAACCGTACTGATGCAAGAGACCGCTCAGGGCCTGCAACCTCCTTTTGTCGAGGTCCGGACTCACGTTGGTGTACTGGCAGCCATTGATACTCACCTGCAGCAGAACGGCCTGGATGCAGCGTTCGGCCCGGTCTACTCCATTGTCGACAATCCCCAGACCGGGGACTATCAGGTATTTTTCCTGGCCACCACACAACAGCAGCATCCCTACCCGCAGGGCCGCTTTGTTCCGGTGGATGCACTGATGCAGGAGCCGTTCGCCTCACCCAACATCCGCACCATGATGCAGCGCTACGTACTGGAACGGCAAACCGGGGTATTCGGCCTTTATCTCGGTGACGGGCAGGCCGGTGACGTGCACCCGCTGGGCGAGGGCAGCAAGGACTGAAGCGGCATCAACGCAGCAGGCTCAATAATCCCCGCAACGCATAGTCGACACTCTGACGGCGTACCGCCTCCCGATCACCGTCAAAATGCCGGGTCGCCACCCGCAGCGGCTGGTTGGGCACTACCCAGCCGAAACACACGGTCCCGACCGGCTTGTCCGGGGTGGCACCATCCGGTCCAGCAATGCCGGTCACGGACACAGCCACATCCGCTGCCGAATTGGCAATGGCTCCGCGTACCATTTCCGCCGCCACCACTTCACTCACAGCGCCGAACTGCGCCAGACTGTGCTCGGACACCTCCAGCAGTTCCTGCTTGGAACGGTTGCTGTAGCTGACAAAACCACATTCGAACCAGTGCGAACTGCCTGCCAGATCTGTACAGGTCCTGGCAATCCAGCCGCCGGTGCAGGATTCCGCCGTCACCAGACGCCAATCCTGCGCCCGCAGGGTCACCGCCAGGGACTCCAGGACGGAAAGCAGCCCTTTTTCCATTTTTTGCTCCTCAGCGATTCCGGTGCCGCTTATAATACTCCCAAATCCATGTTTTCAGAAAATAACAATGGGGATAGCCGATGAACAGCCTTGAAGACAACCAGAAACCACCCTTCAGCCCGGAAGAAGTCCGCATTCTCGGCTGTCTGATGGAAAAGCAGCTGACCACACCCAATAATTACCCGCTAACCATGAACAGCCTGACACTGGCCTGTAACCAGAAGACCAGCCGCGAGCCGCTCATGAATCTCTCCGAAGGTGAGGTCGGGCATATTGTACGCGGACTGATCGAGTTCGGCTGGACCGTGATCCAGAATTCGGGTCGGGCCCAGCGCGTCGAGCACAAGGTCAACCGCCAGCTGAAACTGAATCCGCAACAGCAGGCCATTCTGGCGGTGCTGCTGCTGCGTGCACCACAGACCCTGAATGAAATCCGCACCCGTACCGAGCGCATGGCCGACTTCACCACCCCTGAAGGTGCAGCCGAAACCCTGCAGGGCCTGCTGCAGGCCGAGCCACCACTGGCGGTGCGCCTGCCTGCCGGGGCCGGACGGCGGGAAGACCGCTATTATCACTGTCTGGGCACGGAAAGTCTGGAGGCGCTGATGGCGGGCAGTGGACAGGATGGCCATGACCCGGCCCCGGTAAATGCAGGTCCGGGTGGCAGCAGTCGGATGGATGCCCTGGAGCAGCGCCTCACGGAACTGGAACAGCGGCTGGCGGAGCTGGAGGCCCTGCTGCAGTAATCAGCAAGGCGCGTTACAGGAGGCGCGTACCTGACCATCCAGTGTCAGTTGCCGCCCCCCACAGATAGAAACCCTCACGCCTTCACTCCTGTGCCGCAGACGCTGGTTGCGGGCTTGGCAGAAAACGCAGCGGGCGCTGGTAATCGCGTGCCAGATCAGTAGCGGGTGACAGGCGGTCAGCGCCTGCACTGGTGAGCGACGGCAACAACAGCAGGCCAAGCAGGCTGGCCCGTAGCAGTCGGGCCAGACTCCAGGCCCGGTGCGCCGCTGTCTGTTGCCGGGGCATGCAGTTAATGCTCAGGAAAACGGCCACCGGACTGGTGACCTGTATCGAATAGTGGTGCAGAAGCTGCTTCAAACCTACCGCCACACCACCGGAGCACAGGTGTTCCGTGACTGCATCAGCCCCGGCTGTCCCCGGTGTAGAGCGGTTCACCATCAGCTCCCCATCCAGTACCAGCAGCTGGTTGATGGCCCCGGTGCGACTGCCGAAAGGGATAAAGGCACCCCGAGGCAGCACAATCAGGCTGGACTCCATGGAAGGGTGGTTCAGCAGCGGAATCACCCGCCCCAGGGACTGTTTGCCGGCGGCTGCCAGCAGCGGTTCAATACTCGCCTGCAGCCGGGTGTTCCGGCGCAGCAGCTGCAGGAGCGCCATGGCACTCTGAGCCAGGTTTTCAATGCATCGCGGGGTTTCCCGGTCGCGCAGGTAAATTCGGGTCACATTCCGGTACAGGTGACTCCAGATTACTCCGGGTATCCCGGTAATAACGGGTAATGCTCCAAAATCAACTTCAAATTCAACAGCTTCAGCAGTCAACATGCCTCGCCCCCTGTCATGAATTTCGGCATATTCCGGAATTATGGCGCAGCCAGGCTTGATTTGGTGTGAATCGGGTCAGGAATCCTGCCTGACCCGATAAACCGTTATGTGACCGTTATCAAGGTCGTCTGGAGCGCAGCAGGACACCCGCTGTCAGCAATACCAGCAGCAGCAGGTCTCTGGGGCTGAGGGAGCCACCACCACCCTGCCCCGTGATCGTCGGACGATTGGTGCCGGTGTCGGTTCCGGTGTCGGTTCCGGTGTCGGTGTCGGTGTCGGTTCCGGTGTCGGTGTCGGTTCCGGTGTCGGTGTCGGTGTCGGTGTCGGTTCCGGTGTCGGTGTCGGTTCCGGTGTCGGTTCCCGCCCCACCATCCAGCACATCAGCACTGTCACTCAGGGGATTGCCAGCCGTCCAGTCACGCGGGGTGATGCTCAGGAAAGACCAGTGGGCATCCATGCGGGGGGAGTCTTCGGTACGTGGCATGTGATAAAATGTGGTACTGGGCCAAACGACGATATCCTGCCCGCGAATGTCCTCATTATCTGCCACAAATCCGGCCAGATTGCCGGCGCAGCCGTCCGTAACCGGATTGTGCGAGGCGTAAAGCTCACAGGGATTCTCACGGGTGACATAAAAATCGTTCTGGGTGAACGGCTCCTCATCCGGGCCGCTGTCACGGTGTTCAGCCTGGATCAGGCGGATGTCATAGGACAGCGGCTGCCCCTCGATATTCTGCTGCCCGCCATCCACCACACGCCAGAAGCGCAGGGTCTCCGGGTCGACCGAGCGTGCACTCTCGCGGTTGAGACGTGTACGCTCCTGCAGCTGGGAGCTGTTGCCCTGAATGAAATTCAGCTCCTCGACATAATCATCATCCGGTGTCCCGTTCAGGTCGAAGTCCAGCTTCCAGAAAAAATTGTGCAGGTGCGCCAGCCCCACCCGGTTGCTGCTGATCAACCAGCCATGCTGCTCCAGGCTGGCGCTGCCAAAACGCTGCAGTGCGCCGGTCGCTCCCATGCCCAGATCAATGGCCCCGTTATCCTGAAAACGCCAGAGCGGAATGTAGTTATAGGCACCTACCCTGGACACACTGAACAGGCTTAATGCATCGCCCTGCACCACGCCACCATCCCAGGCAAGGGCGGTTCCGGTCGCCTCGACCTGCCGGCACAGCACGTTCTTGCTGTTGAAGGCCAGCAGCTCCCCGCCCGGACAGTCGTCATCCGTCAAGGCCGCCATGTAACCGCCACCCAGTCCGTAATCGGAAATATCGTGATAGCGGGCACCGTTATCATCATAGGGCACGTGAATCTGGGCCAGACCGGCCTGATTGAGTACCATGCGCCGCTCACCACCCGGCGGGGTGTAATGAATTTTGTGCAGCATGATGCCTTCACGGCTGCGATGCTCCCAGCACATGTCCCAGCGGGCCTGATTCGGCAGGGTGGCATCCATATAATACCGGTCCGAACAGTATTCGGCAGCCTGCAATCCCGTGGATGCAAGGCCGGTCAGAAGAATCAGGAGCAACAGCAAGCTCCCCTTGAGGGTTTGTGTATTCATGGTTTTACGTTATATAACGTTACATCGTTTGACCATGGCAGACACCCTGAACGGTACCACGGTCTTGATAAGGTCAGTTAATTTAAAAAAATGAAAAACTTATCAAAATCAGGCAAACAACACCCAGGTTGTTGCGATGTATTTGACACCCTTCGACAAAACAGCCGCCCGATGTTCATGGGTCCAGAACGGCGGGAACAGAATCAGTTTACCCTTCTCCGGTTGTACCTGCAGCTTCTGATGCAGGAAGTCGGTGGAACCGCCATACGCTGCGGGTACATCATTCAGGTACCAGAGCGCCACCAGCTGGCGGTCGGCAAATTCGTGGCTGCCACCATCCACATGCCAGTGATAATACTCACCGGGCCGGTAACGCTGCAGGTTGTAACCCAGATCCCGGAAGGGTCCGCCGAAAAACGGATACACTGACCGGAAATCCTGCAGGGCCAGCGCCAGTGAACGGTGCAGGTTATGATCCACATCCTTCCAGTGCCGGCGCTCACTGCCGCTGACATAAAGGTCGGTGGTGTGCTTGACACCTGTGTCACTCACGGCCTGCTGGCCGATCCGGCCCGGATACTGGTCGGGCCGGTTGTGCTCAAAACGTTCGACCATGTTGTCGCACAAAAAATCCGGTAACGCCCGCTTTTGTTCAAAGATAAAGCTGTTCGGGCTGATTTCACGCAGCGACTTCAAGGCCGGGGGGGGCTGCATTCCTGTCGCCATGTCACCTGTATCCATAATCGCTCTCTGGGCCGGATAAAAAATCAAGGCAAAAATTCCTGCCGTCCATCATACGCAATAATGGCGTTTATGGATTCAGGCTAATACACTAGGGATATGAAACCGGAAATTTTTGAGATCAGAACAGTCGGATCGGGTTTGTTGAGTGTCATGCCGTGCCCCCGCGCCACCCACCTTGAACAGGACCTTGCCGTACTGGCAGAGCGCAGGGTTGACCGGGTGGTATCACTGCTGGAAACTGAAGAAGCGGCCCATCTGGGGCTGGCGGAAGAGGCTGCAGCCTGTCACAGGCTCGGCATGGACTTCACCAGCTTTCCGGTACGCGACATGCACCCGCCCCCCAACCTGCGCAAATTCCGTCAGTTGAGTACGGAACTGTATGAAGAACTGCGACAGGGCAGGAATATCCTGATCCACTGCTATGCCGGCATTGGCCGTACCGGGGTGCTGAGCGGCAGCATCCTGATCCGGAGCGGCATGTCACCCCGGGATGCCATTGAGCTGATGTCCACCATCCGGGGCCGCAACATGCCCCAGACCCAGGAGCAATACGACTTTCTGCTGGCCGAAGCCGACCCGCCTGCCGCAGAACGGCAGACACCGGGACGCTTCAGCTGGCTCTGGAAACGGCGTCAGACCGCCTGAGGCCGGGAATACTTCACCATCCCCCAGGCCGTCAGCGCCCCGGCAATGGCACCGAACAGGTGCCCGTCCCAGGAAACGCCACGCTGCCAGGGCATCACGCCCGCCAGCAGGCTGGAACCGTACAGGAACATGACCAGCACCGCCACAGCCATCGGCACCAGCCGTCGTTCCAGCAGTCCGGAGACAATCAGGAAGGTTGCCAGCCCGAACACCAGTCCGCTGGCACCGACATGAATCGAGGCACCACGCCCGAACAGCCACAGCAGCCCTCCGCCGGCCAGGACGATGGAAATCACGATCCAGCGGCTGTTGGCACGCGAACCGGCCAGCAGGATCAGCAGTACAAACAGGGGCACGGTATTACTGAGAATGTGTGACCAGTTGTCATGCAGAAACGGCATGGCAACAATGCCCACCAGTCCGCTCAGGTGCCGGGGCACCAGACCGAAACTTTCCAGCGGCAGAAACCGGTCCAGCAGGAATACCCCCCAGATGGCGGCAATGAACAGCAGGACCGGCAGCAGTTCTTCCCGGATACGGTGCACGTGGCTCGTCATACAGACTCCTTCTGAAAAAATACCAGCGGCATGGCCTGCCCGTCCGATCCGGGCCGTGGCTGACGTGCAATGTGCGGCTTCATTGTGCCCATCACATGCATTTCACAGGGCCGGCACTCAAAGCGCAGGGTATAGGTTTCCGTCCCGGATTTCAGGACCAGCGGATCAGCACGCACCTGCCCCATCACCCCGGTCACGCCTCTGGCCTGTTTCGGACACAGCTGGTAGGCATAGCGCAGGCAGTGTTTGGTGATCATCAGGCTGACCTCACCCGGCTCGGCATGCGCTTCATAGGCCGGCTCGATCACCTCGACCCCGTGGCGGCGATAAAATTGCCAAGCCAGGGAATTATAGACATTGCCCAGATAATCAAGGCTGGTTTCCGGGTAAGGTGCCGGTGGCTCCAGCCCGGCCTTGCGCACCCCGCGCGCCAGCACTTCCAGGCGGGCCTGCTCCAGTTTCGCCACCCCGTCCCGGCGCAGCTGGTTCAGCACCGAACTGGGCAGGAACCAGGGCTGTGACAGCTGCAGCACAATCACCTCCGCCACAAACAGGGTATTCCCCAGCCGTCCCAGCTGCTCACGGGCCTGCGCGTCCCCCTGCTGCGGCTGACGCGCCAGCTCCAGTGGCAGAACAGCCGGTACCGCCACCGCCACCCCGTCGGCATCCGTCAGCTCCAGCACCAGCCCACCCGGTACGTCACGCAGCAGCAGACGCAAACTGATGCTCCGCCGGGCCGAAGGCTTCAGCAGTGCCTGTTCCCAGGCATGATCGCGGTTGCGACTGATGGCCATTCCCGGCTTCAGGCCCTGCAAGACCAGCGCATCATTCGGCACCACATGCCAGATACTGTCCCCATCCACATTCCGGCCCCGCTGCGCCACGGTATTGACCTGAACCCCGACCACTTCGCGCTTGCGCATGAAGCTGATGCCATCGCCATTGTGCATGGCTTCGGAAGTGGCGATTTCCAGCCAGTCGGGGCCGACCCGGTGTACCACGCCCAGGGCTGTGCCGGTGAACTTGGGGGAATCGAAAGCGCCGATATCCGCCTTGCGCCCGCTGGTGAAATAATCGGTACCGGCGCGGTTGAAAGTCTTGTCCGGGTCCGGGCGGAACAGGAATTCGCAGCGTCCCGAGCTGGCCGGAACCAGATCAGCATGCCCCTCCAGTATGCCGTCCAGCAGCTGGCGGTAATGGGCGGTGATGTTCTTGACGTAGGTCATATCCTTGTAACGCCCCTCGATCTTGAAAGAGCGGATACCGGCACCCAGCAACGCAGCCAGATTAGCACTCTGGTTGTTGTCCTTCATCGACAGCAGGTGCTTGTCAAAGGCAATCACCCCGCCCTGCCGGTCGGTCAGGGTATAGGGCAGGCGGCAGGCCTGGGAGCAGTCACCCCGGTTGGCACTGCGCCCGGTTTCGGCATGGCTGAGGTAGCACTGGCCCGAGAACGCCACACACAGGGCACCGTGAATGAAGTATTCCAGCACCGCCCCGGCAGCCACCGCCGCCTGTACCTCCCGAATCTGCGTTATGGAAAGCTCACGCGCCAGCACCAGCTGGGAGAACCCGGCATCACTCAGGAAACGCGCCTTGGCGGGGGAGCGGATGTCGCACTGGGTCGAGGCATGCAGCTCAATCGGTGGAAGATCCATTTCCAGCAGTGCCATGTCCTGCACAATCAGGGCATCCACCCCGGCGTCATACAGCGCATGCACCAGCTGACGGGCCGGTTCCAGTTCGGCCTCATGCAGGATGGTGTTGAGGGTCACAAAAATGCGTACGCGATACCGGTGTGCAAAAGCCACCAGCCCGGCAATATCGGCCACACTGTTGGCTGCATTATGGCGTGCCCCGAAACCGGGACCGCCGATGTAGACTGCATCGGCCCCGTGCAGAATGGCTTCACGCCCGATTTCCGCTGTCCGGGCCGGTGACAGCAGTTCAACCTGATGTGGCTGGAGACTCATGGCAAATCCGTGTTTGTAAACCGTGGTTGAAATCGGCGTCAGTATAGCCCTGCTGCCGGGATTCCCCAAGTACACACGCCCCGGCCCGCCGGCTTTACGGCAGCAGCCACGCGCGCAGAAACATCCCGAGGTCCCGGATTTCCGCCAGACTCACGCTGTGCCCGATCGGGTAGGTCAGGTATTCGGGCGCATACCCCATCTCCTGCAGGCGCTTTTGAGCCGCCTGCCCCAGACTTTCCGGCACCACGTCATCCATGAGGCCATGGCAGATCCGGATCAGCAGTTTGCGGTTGGCGGCATCCGGACGAATGGTGTCGGCAGTGGCAAAATAAGTCGACAAGGCCAGCACCCCGGCCAGCGGTTCGGGGTAGGTCAGCGCGGCCTGATACACCACCGCCCCGCCCTGCGAAAACCCGGCCAGCACAATGCGCTCACTGGCAATGCCGCGCTCCCGTTCACGGTCAACCAGCGCCTGTACAGCGCGGGCTGACGCCAGCAGCTGCCCGGTATCCACCCTGCGTCCCAGATCCATTTCCAGAATGTCATACCAGGCCGGCATCACATAGCCATTATTGATGGTGACCGGAATGCGCGGGGCATGCGGAAATACAAAACGGATCGGTGCATCCGCCGGCAGACCCAGCTCCGGGACCACCGGCTCGAAGTCATGCCCGTCCGCCCCCAAGCCATGCAGCCAGATCACGGCAGCCGTGGCCGGGACCGGGGGTTCAATTTCAACAGCAGGCAGCAAGGCCATGGTTCATCTCCCTGAAAGTGATAAACCGGCTCCTGTCAAACCCTCGACGGAAGCCGGAAGGGCTATGGTATCAGGATAATCCGGTGTTCTCAGGTGTCGGGATGGTTCCAGTTCAGGCATCTTCGGTATTGTAGCCGTAGACTCAGGGGCGCAGCAGACGGTCCTGCGCCTGAAAAGCCGCTATTTCAGCCCGTTTTTCAGGCACGATCTCACTGCCATCCCTGCCCGCCAGCAAGGCTGCTGATTTGATCACAAAACCCTGGCCATCCGCCTGCGCCGCCGTGCCATGTACCAGCCATAGCCGCTCACCACCAGCAGTCCGCCGATCACCATCGCAGTTCCGAGCACAAAACCGGGCTCCAGCGGCTCCCCCAGCAGCCACACCCCGAACAGTACCCCGAACAGCGGGGTCAGAAACGAGAACACCCCCAGCTGCGGGGCCATGTAACGCTTCAGCAGTGCAAACCAGGTCAGGAAGCTGCCGAACGACACCACCAGGGTCTGAAACAGCAGGCTGGCATAAGTGGCCGGCCCCGGATTGAAAGTCAGCTGCCCGCTCCAGAACGCACCGGTCAGGATCAGCACAAACCCCGTCAGCAACTGGTAAAACAGCGCCTCCAGGGCTGAAGCCGAAGCCAGACTGGTACTGCGCACGGTAACGGTAGTGGCTCCCCAGCTGGCCCCGGCCAGCAGCGCCAGAAAATCCCCCCACAGCACGTGGGAACCGCTGGCTGAAGGCTGGCTGCCCGAGCCCAGAAATGACACCGCAATCCCGGCAAACGCCAGCAATACCCCCAGCCATTGCAGACGTGCCAGCCGCTCCGCCGGAAATTTCCAGTGCATGCCCAGGGCCACGAAAATCGGCGCGGTATAAAGCAGCACCACCATGTGCGAGGCCGAGGTATAGCGCAAGCCCTCTCCCACCAGCAGAAACTCCAGCCCGAACAGCGATCCGGCCAGCAGGCCCGGCTTCCAGTTCTGGCGCAGGTTCAATGCCTTGCGCTGCCAGAACATCAACCCCAGTACCAGCACTGCCGCCAGACCGGAACGCAGGGCAATCTGCAGGGTGGGTGAAAAATCACTGGCCACGGCCTTGAGCTCAACCTGCTGCAGGCCCCAGATCGCACACAACAGGACCATGATGGCCATGCCCTGTCCATCCAGCGGGGAACGGGTACTCATGTCGACAACTCCTCGGCAGTGCCGGAACAAAACAGGGGATTATGCCCCGGATCACCGGGGCCGGGAT
Source organism: Thiothrix sp. (assembly GCA_020442915.1). Classification (GTDB taxonomy): domain Bacteria; phylum Pseudomonadota; class Gammaproteobacteria; order Thiotrichales; family Thiotrichaceae; genus Thiolinea. Next base: position 51,487 of record JAGRJD010000028.1, read on the forward strand.
AGCGTTGCGCCATGCACACTGCCGGCAGCCTGATCCCGCAGCGGCAATTCTGTTACCATGGCCCCTTCTGACTGGCCAGACCCCGAACACCCCATGCGTCCGATCCGTCTCAGCCTGACCGCTTTTGGTCCATTCCGGCACCGGGAACTCATTGATTTCCTGGACTTTGGCCGGCACGCCCTGTTTTTGATCAACGGCCCCACCGGCTCCGGCAAGACCATCCTGCTGGATGCGATCTGCTTTGCCCTCTACGGCCAGACCACCGGCGGGGAGCGCGAAGGTCGCCAGCTGCGTTCGGATCATGCCGCCCCGGATGTCCTGTGTGAAGTGGACTTCACCTTTGTACTCGGCCACCAGACCTACCGCATCCTGCGCCAGCCGGATCAGGAGCGCCCGAAAAAGCGCGGGAAGGGCCTGCTGCTGGAACCGGCACGAGCCGATTTCTGGCGCATTGAGGACGACGGCCACGAAACCGTGCTCAGCAGCCGCAAGGTACAGGAAGCCAATGCGGCGATCGAAGCCCGGCTCGGGCTGAACGCGGAACAGTTCCGGCAGGTGATCGTCCTGCCACAGGGGCACTTCCGCCAGCTGCTGCTGGCCGGCTCACTGGAGCGTGAAGCCATCTTCAGCCGCCTGTTCCAGACCCACCGCTACAAACGGCTGGAAGAAAAGCTGGCCGAACGCGCCAGCGCCATCCAGCAGCAGGCCCGCGAACTGGACACCATCTGTCAGGGCATCCTGTCCGTCAGTGGCCATCAAAGCCCGGAGGATGCCGGTGCCGAACTGGCACAGCTGCTGCCCCGGCAGCAGGCGCTGGAACAGCAGCAGCACACCCTGGAGCAGGCCCTGCGCCGGCAGGAGCAGACCCTGCACGAAGCCCGCCGTCAGCAGCAGGCCTGGCTGCGGCTGGAGGAAACCCGCTTGCAGCTGCAGCAGCTGGAAAACCGTCAGGCCGAAATGGACCGGCAGCAAAACCGCCTGCAGCTGGCCCGGCAAGCGGAAAAACTGGCTCCCCTGCAACGCGAGCAGCAGCACAGCCAGACCCGATACCAGCAGGGATTGGACACTTGCCAAGAACGCGAACAGGCCCTGCAGCAGGCACAAACCCGCCATTACGTAGTCGAAGCCCGGTATCAGGAGCGGAAATCCAGCCACCTGCCCCGGCTGGAAACCCTGCAGCAGCAATCCCTGCAGCTCAACAGCCTGCTGCCCCGGATGCAGGCACTGGCACAGGCCGAGGCCGCCTGTCAGGAGCTGCAGCGACAGGCCGGGCAGCTGGCGCAGGACGAGGCCCACCTGCAACAGCAGTTCAACAGCCGGCAGCAACAGCAGGACACACTGCTAGCCCGGCAGCAGGAACTGCAGCACTACCGGCAGGCGCTGGGGGAGCTGACAATGGAGGCAGACCGGCAATCAGCCCGGCTGCAGCTGCAACAGGAGTACGAACACCAGCAGGCCCGGTGGCACACCCTTGAACAGCAGCTGCAGGCCGCACAGGCACAACGGATCGAACGGGAGCAGGCATTGCAGCAGGCCCGGCAGCTGCGCCTGGCGACGGAAATACGCTGGCATCAGGGACAGGCACTGCTGCTGGCCCGGCAGCTGCAAGCCGGCCTGCCCTGTCCGGTGTGCGGCAGCCTTGAGCATCCGGCCCCGGCACAGGCTGAAGTCCAGCCCCCCGGTGAACAGGCGCTGGAACAGGCACGCAGCACCGAACAGGCGGCTCAGGCGTCGATCCGGCAGCTGGAACACCAGCTGGCCCGGCAGCAGGGAGAATGGCAGGAACTGCAGCAACGCCTGGACGATATCCGCCCCCGGCTTTCCGAGCCTGCACGCGACAGCCAGCAGCTGGCCCGGAGCCTCGCCACCCTGCAGCAGCGTATGGCCACGCTGGAACGGGAACTGCAGCAGCTGGCCGGGCTGGCCCCGCAGCTGCAGACGCTGGAGCAGGAACTGGGCGCCATCCGGCAGCTACTGGAGCCCCTGCAGCAGGAAAGCCACGACTGCCGCCAGCAGCTGGCCATCGCCCAGGCACACCACCAGCAGCTGCTGGACAGCCTGCCCGCCGACTGCCGCACTGCAGCCGCTCTGGAGCAGGCCATCCGGCAGGCCGGCAGCGAACACGGGCAGCTGGAACAGGCGCTGCAGCAGGCCGAGCAGGACTGGCGTGACGGACAGGCCGGAGTCCGGGAGCAGCAGACCCTGCTGCAGGAAGCGCAACGGCACCTGCAGCAGGTTACACAGGAGCAGGAAAACCGGAGCCGGTGCTGGCAGGAGGCCCTGCAGGCCAGTGCCTTTGCAAGCCCGCAGGACTGGGAACAGGCCCGCCTTGATGATGACGAATGCCAGCGGCTGGCGGCAGACATCGAACAGCACGGACGCGAACGGATGCAGCTGCACACCCTGCTCCGGGAGCGCGCGGCCCAGGTGACGGAACAGGAATGGCCGGCATTGTCAGCGCTGGAGCAGGAGCAGACCCGCCTGCAGGACAGCCTGCAACAGGGGGGGCACGCACTGCAGCAGCTCCAGTCCCGCACCGGCCAGCTCCGGCAAGCTCTGGAGCGGCATGCCGACCAGGTTCAGCAGCAGCAGGCCCTGCAGCAGCAGTACACCCTGGTCGGCACCCTGGCGGAACTGGCCACAGGTAAAAATGCCCACAAGATCAGCCTGCAGCGTTTCGTGCTCAGCGTATTGCTGGATGACGTGCTGCTGGCAGCCAGCACCCGTTTCCAGCACATGAGCAAGGGCCGCTACGAACTGATCCGCAAGGAGACCCGCAGCAAGGGCAATCGCGCCGCCGGACTGGACCTGCAGGTGGCCGATGCCTGGACCGGCAGGGAGCGTGATGTGGCCACCCTGTCCGGCGGGGAAAGCTTCATGGCGGCGCTGGCACTCGCGCTCGGCATGTCGGATGTGATTCAGGGCTATGCCGGCGGCATGCGCCTGGAAACCCTGTTCATCGACGAGGGCTTCGGCAGTCTGGACGAGGAGTCACTGGAGCTGGCCATCCGCGTGCTGGGTGAGCTGCGCGATGGTGGGCGCATGGTGGGTATCATTTCGCACGTGGCCGAGCTCAAGGCCCAGATTCCGCAGCGTCTGGACGTGATACCGGGGCGGGCGGGCAGCCGGGTGCGGGTGGTGGGTTGAGGCTGGCCGGGGCGGGCGTGACCTACTGAAACGCCGTTTCATCAAAGGCCCGCAACTTGCGCGAATGCAGGCGCTCGGAAGGCATCTCACGCAGTTTCTCCATGGTGCGGATGCCGATGGTCAGGTGCTGGGCCACCTGACGGCTATAGAATTCGGTAGCCATGCCCGGCAGCTTCAGCTCCCCGTGCAGCGGTTTGTCCGATACGCACAGCAGGGTGCCGTAGGGAACGCGGAAGCGGAAGCCGTTGGCGGCGATGGTGGCCGACTCCATGTCCAGCCCGATGGCGCGTGATTTCGACAGGCGCTTGACCGGGCCGGACTGGTCACGCAGCTCCCAGTTGCGGTTGTCAATGGTGGCCACGGTACCGGTACGCATGATTTTTTTCAGTTCATAACCGGACAGCTGTGTCACCTCTTCCACCGCCTGCTCCAGCGCCACCTGCACCTCCGCCAGCGCCGGAATCGGTACCCAGACCGGCAGGTCTTCATTCAGCACATTGTCTTCGCGCATGTAGGCATGGGCCAGCACGTAATCCCCCAGCGACTGCCCCTTGCGCAGCCCGGCACAGTGCCCCAGCATCAGCCACGCATGCGGGCGCAGCACGGCAATATGATCGGTAATGGTCTTGGCATTCGACGGCCCCACACCGATATTCACCAGCGTGATGCCGGAATGGTCCGGACGGGTCAGGTGGTAGGCCGGCATCTGCGGCGCACGGGCGACCGGCCTGCCCTCCACGGCATTCGTCCCCCGGCGGGTGATCACATTGCCCGGCTCCACCAGCGCCTCATAGCCACCGTCCGGCTGCAGCAGGATTGCCCGTGCATGGCGCACGAACTCATCCACATAAAACTGATAATTGGTGAACAGCACGAAATTCTGGAAATGGGCCGGGCGGGTGGCCGTATAATGGGCCAGCCGGTGCAGCGAGTAATCAATGCGCGAGGCCGTGAACGGAGCCAGTGGCTGGGGCACACCGGGGCGGTCGTCATATTCGCCATTGACGATGCGGTCATCGGTCTGGGCCAGATCGGGAGCATCACACACATCGCGCAAAGGCCGGGTCAGGCGCTCCTGCAGCGAGCCTTCGACATGAATCCCCTCAGGCAGCGCGAAATGGAGCGGAATCGGCACGGTCGAGATGCCGACCGTGACCGGCACCCGGTGGTTGGCCATCAGCAGTTCCAGCTGGCGCTGCAGGTAATCCTCGAACAGGTCCGGACGGGTGATGGTGGTGAAATAGGTGCCCGGCCCCGGTACCCGCCCGTAAGCCAGACGCGAGTCAACATTGGCATGGCTGCCGGTACTGATGCTGACCTGGGGATAGAAGGCGCGGAAACGGGCTGCCGGGGCATTGCCGTCCATCAGGCTGCAGAATGACCGGTACAGGAAGTCGGTGCCGGTGTGATACAGCTGTTTCAAAGCAGCCACGGCATCGGCAGCCTGATGGCAGACGCGGGCGGGCGGGTAATCGGGACTGATGACGGGCAGGTCACTGTTGTTCATATTGGCTACCTCGGTTTGGCCTTATGCATGCTCCATGGTGGAGCATGCAGTGTATGCCAGCTGGTAAAATTCGGCCAGCCCGACGGGATCCAGCGTGTCGTTGTTAAAAACACTATCACTTCAGGAGCAGAGCATGCAGGGCAATCGGGGCAGTACAACTGCATTGCCATATACACCGGTACCATCGGCAAGCGAGCGTCGGCATGTCCGTTCCGGCTTGCTGCTGGCGGTGGGCGGAACCGGTCTGTTCGCCCTCAAATCCATTTTTATCAAGCTGGCCTATCAGCAGGGCGTGGACACAACCACCCTGTTGACCCTGCGCATGCTGCTGGCGGCCCCCTTTTACGCCGGCATGCTCTGGTGGCTGCTGCAGCGGTCCGCAGGCACCAGACCCACCCGTACCGATGTGCTGGCGACATTCGGGCTGGGATTTCTGGGCTATTACCTGGCCTCGCTGCTGGATATGCAGGGGCTCAACCATATCTCTGCCCAGCTGGAACGCCTGACACTTTACACCTATCCGGTTCTGACCACCCTGCTGGGCTGGCTGTTCCTGAAGGAGCCCCTGACCCGGCGCATCCTGCTTGCGCTGGGGCTGACTTACAGCGGCGTGCTGGTGCTGTACGCGCATGAGGCCATGGACAGCGGCTCGGTGGTGACGCTGGGGGTGTTGCTGGTACTGGGCTCCTCCCTGAGCTACTCCCTGTATGTGCTCATGAGCAAGCGCCTGATCGGCAGGCTGGGCAGCCGCCTGTTCACCAGTATTGCCATGCTGGCATCCACGGTCTATGTGCTGATCCATTTTTCTGTCACCGCACCCGCATTGCCGGTGGTGCAGATACCGCCTGCGGCCTGGATTTATGCCCTGCTGCTGGCCTTCGTCAGCACGGTACTGCCGAGTTTCATGATCAGCGAGGCGATTGCGCGTCTGGGAGCCGGACGCACCAGCATTGTCGGAACCGCCGGACCGGTGTTCACCATTCTGCTGGCCGTGGTCATGCTGGGTGAGCCGTTTGGCTGGGTCCATCTGGCAGGGGTGCTGCTGGTGCTTTACGGCATCAGCCTGTTGGGGAAGTGAAGCAGAAACCCGGCGGCCCCGCGCCGGTATTGCCATGACAGCCCATCAGCCCTATGCTTGCTCTTTCCCGGCCCAGGCCGGGTTTTTCCATTTTTATGGCACACCATCATGCATGACTATAACCGGGGCATCTGGCTGATGATCCTCACCACCTTCATTTTCGCCTCCCAGGACACCATCACCAAACACCTGGCCCAGAACATGTCCATCCTGCAGTTTGTCGGGGTGCGGTTTCTGGTGTTTCTGGCCTTTGCACTGTGGTGGACCACCCGCAAACGCCCCCTGCGTGAAGTGCTCCGGGTCCGGCGGCCCGGCCTGCAGATTCTGCGCGGCGGCCTGCTGATCGGTGAAATCCTGGTGTTCAGCTATGCCATCCGCTGGCTCGGGGTCGGGGAAATGCAGAGCCTGTTTCTGGCCTATCCGCTGCTGGTCACGGCGCTGTCGCCCTGGGTGCTGGGTGAAGCCGTGGGCTGGCGGCGCTGGGTCGCCATTGGCGTGGGCTTTATCGGCACCCTGATCATCGTGTCACCGGGCAGTGCCAGTTTCAGCGGCTACAGCCTGATTGCGGTGCTGTGTGCCGTCATGTTCGCAGCCTACAACCTGCTGACACGCATGGTGGGGCGCACCGACAGCGCGGAATCCTCGCTGCTGTATACCGGCATCATGGGAGCGCTGGTTTCGGTGCCGTTTCTGCCGGCGGTCTGGGAGCCGATTCCCTGGCCGGACAGCGGACTGCTGGCGGTGCTGTGCTGTACCGGCGTCGTGAGTCATTACCTGATGATTCAGGCGCTGAAACTCACCCCCGCCGTGATTCTGCAGCCCTTCAACTACCTGGTGCTGCCGTGGGCGATTGTGCTCGGCTACCTGTTCTTTGACGAAATCATTCCGCTGTACAAATGGTTCGGCATTGCGCTGGTGGCCGGTGCGGGGCTGTTTGTAGCCCTGCGCCAGCGTCAGCTCAAGGGGTTGTGAACCCGTCCGGGTTGCATCACGGCATCAGGCCGGTGCCCCGCAATCAATCACGCCGGGCTGCAGCGGCTCGGCGTAAAGCTGCTCCACCATGGCCGCACGTACCTGCAGAACCGCCCGTTGGTTGATGGAGCCTTTGTCAGTGATCTCGCCCCGGTCGATGTCCGGGGCCGAATCCAGAATCATGGCACGCACCACCCGGTTGGAGCTGCCGGTCGCCTGGGCCGCAAACCGGCGCAGGTGCCCGGTCAGCCGGGTCCGCACGGCCGGATCGCGGGCCAGCTCCGCTTCATGGGTACCCGGTCTGCCGGCCACCCGTGCAGCAGCATCCAGGTCCAGTACCAGCAGGGTACCGATATAGTTGCGGTCCAGCCCGGTCAGCACCGCATCGCGTACCAGCGGGGCACAGGCATGCACCAGTCCGCTGCGCATGCTGGCGAAGTTGACCCAGGTACCGGTTGAGAGCTTGAAATCCTCGGACACGCGCCCGTCAAACAGCAGGCCCCTGCTGACATCGGCATCATCCACAAACTTCAGTGCATCCCCGATGCAGTAATAGCCTTCTTCATCAAAGGCTGCGGCACTCTGTTCCGGCATGCGCCAGTAGCCGGGCGTGATGGACGGCCCCTTGAGACGCAACTCCAGCTTCTGGCCGTTGGGAACCAGCTTGAAACTCAGGCCCGCCGCCGGCAGGCCGATTTCACCAGGGCGCTGCACCTCCCAGGTGGTGGTGGATGCAAATGGAGCGGTTTCGGTGGAGCCGTAACCAGTGACGATCATGATGCGCTGCCCGGTGGTTTCCCTGGCATGCTGCATCAGCCCGTCCCAGACGTGGCGGGCCAGATTGGCCCCGGCATACTGGATCTGGTTCAGGCGTGCAAAGAAGCTGCGGGTGAAGGTTTCATTCCCGGCCATACGCTCCACCAGCATTTCATAGCCCTTGGGCACATTGCTGTACCAGGTGGGGGAGATTTCACTCAGGTTGCGCACGGTTTCGGCAATACCGGCCGGGGTGGGCTTGCCGCCGTCAATGTACAGGGTACCACCGTTGTAGATGGCAATGCCGAAATTGTGGTTGCCGCCGGCGGTATGATTCCAGGGCATCCAGTCCACCAGTACCGGTGGCTCGTCCTGCAGGAATGCCAGGGATTCGGCAATCATGGCCTGATTGCAGCACAGCATGCGCTGGGTATTGATGACCGCCTTGGGCAGGCCGGTGGAACCGGAGGTGAACAGGAATTTGGCCACGGTATCCGGGCTCAGGGCAGCCTCGGCGGCTTCCAGCGCCGGGCCGGGTACCGTGGCCAGTGCCTGCTGCCAGTCCAGGGTATGGTCATCACCCTGCGGCGTCAGGACCGGAAGCGCCGGGGCGACAGCGGCCAGTGCCCGGCGGTAAGGCGCCAGCTTCGGGACATACACCATGCCGGGGGTCAGCAACCCGAAGGCATGGCGCAGTTTGCCGTAATCCTGCGATGCCAGGGCATAGGGGATGGACACCGGGGCGTAGGGAATGCCGGCCCGCATGGCACCCAGGGCCAACAGCGCATGTTCCACGCTGTTTTCCGCCAGAATCACCAGCGGACGCTCGGTGCCAAGACCGTGCTGCAGCAGGTATTCGCCAAGGGCACGGCTCATGGCAACGGTTTCGGCATAACTGACCCGGCGCCAGTCACCGCCATCGGGACGGTCGGCAAACAGTATCTGCTGCGGCTGCTTTGCGGCCCATTCATCCAGGCGGTCGGAAAGGGCACGCGGGTAGGATGGCAGGGGCTGCCGGGACTGGATCAGGATGCTGCCATCAGGACGATCCGTGCGGGTAGCCTGATTGGTGCCCAGTCTGACCGGGCGCAAGGGGGGCGGGGTGGTCATGTGCAATCTCCTCCGGGTGTTTCCTCACTCCTGAAACCACTGTAGCAGAATGCCCGGAACAGGCCCAATATCCGTTATCAGCCCCCGCCGCCACAGACCTCCCCCGTAAGCTACTCAGCGCACCGGAATATCCAGCCAGGTCTCAACAGCCAGCCCCTGAAGCCCTTCCGGGCTGTTCACATAGCGCTCAATGCGTGGCAGACCACGCCTGAAGCGCTGCCTGCGCATGCGCAGCTGGGCAAAGGCCGCGTGCCAGGCAAGTTCCAGATGGGTGTATTCACCCCTGAGCCGGGTACGCATGTAGCGGCGTGCCGGCAGCTTCACGATCTCAAAGCCCGGCATGCCTCTGGCCTCCACCACCGGCATGCCCATGTCACAGCAGACCTGCCCGGTTTCAGGATTGATGCTGTGATAGATCGCCACCGGCATGCCTTCGATACTGAGCCCGGCCTGCTCCACAGCCTGCATCAGTTCCGGATAGCCCGTGCGCATGGCGGCGGGCATCGCCTGCAGTGAGCCTTCATAACGGCGGGTGATAAAGGTGGCGGCCTCCACCTGCACCAGACCGGGAAATTCCAGCACCATGGGGTCCCGCTGATCCCCCAGCTGCATGGCCAACTGTATCAGTCCGATATCAAAATCCCTGCCGATCCAGCCCTCCATCTTGTGGCTCATCCAGCGCAACAGGAACGGCATCCGGCCCTCCATGCACCAAGCCACCTGGGTACCACCATCCTGGGCGGGCTGGAAACGGAAGCGCACGCGACTGACCGAGCGCATCGGGCGCAGGAACTGGAGCCGGCAGTCAATGTGCGCGGCGGGAGAGAGCTGTTCGTGAGTCATCTCACCCGCTCCGACCAGCTTGCCATCCCAGCTGTACCAGCTGCCCTCCTGGCCACTCTGGTCGGAAAAATCCAGGCTGGCATCCGGCTCGTGCATCAGCCAGGGGCTCCACTGCGGCCAGGTGCGGAAATTGCGCACACCATCAAAAGCCACCTGGGGTGTGACAGGGATGACACGCTTGCGTTCGACCCGGAAGGTGGCCGGTTGCAGGGCCAGAAAAATCAGCCCGCCTGCCACCAGAATCAGCAGCAGGCTCAGCAGGATGTTCAGCAGCATGGGCGGCACCTCCGGTTTGATCAGAATCGGCTCATGGTACCCTGTAATACCGGAAGCGACCAGTGGCCGGCTGCCTTTGCAGAGCCTTCTGTCAGGAGGGTAAAGTGACGACAACCCGTACTCCGAAAATCTGTTCCGGACGTGGAAGGACACGCCAGCCTGTCTACGCAAACCGTTCGATAGTCTCGAAGCAGCGCGCCGCCGGGTGGATGAATTCGTTAGCCGGTACAACCGCGAGCAATGTACCGTTACGCCTACAAACTCCCTCGAATCACACCCGCAATTTCCGCATCACTCAACTCCAGCGGGTTGGTTTTCATGCTGGAGCCGCGTGAGAAAGCCCCAATGTAGCGCACATCCGCCGCCGACTTCTACCCTGTCAGCCCGCCAGAACGCCTATTTTCGACCCTTGCGCAGCACCGGTTTGCCGGCACTTCCGGGGATTGAGGGGGCTTGCCGCCATGTGGTGAAAGACCGCGCGGGTTGTACCCATCAACTGTAGCCGCCAATGATGGGACGTTTGCCCAGAAGAGGTCCGCTTGAGCAAGGGAGCGGGAGACAGGTTACACCCGGCCGGTGTTGTGGCCAATGCCGGCCCGTGTCAATTACGGGCTGGCCAGCAGCAAAACATCGATACCATGGAACCATTCTCGGCGTTCCCATGCCGGTAAACACAACCCCGCCGATCACATTAATAAAAAAACCATAAGGATAACCTTTTTCTATATCACTTTTCTCCCCTGAAAAAACAAACTGCCTGAATCCCGGAATGGTGCAGTTGGTCGTCACCAGCGTGACAGGCTTGTTTCCGACCCAGGGCATGTTGATATGTTTGGCATACTGCGCTGTTGTAGCCCTGTACTGTTTGAGAAAATCATCCAGCGTTATCGACTTCAAGGTAAACTGCAGCCCTTTCGAGCATTCCTTGCGCCCGGCATTGTAGAGTTTGTCATTGAGGATGTTTTTGTCCCTCAGACTAATGAGGAAACGGCCATGGACGGCAAGGTATCTTTCAACATGATTCTGGTCCCACGTTGCAAGCGGTGTTGCATAAGATGGAAAAGAGTTGAGGCTATAACCCCCCCCCCTCAGCGTACCCAGAATGTGATACAGGTTGGGCAGGGGTGGCCGGCTGGTTCACCGACTCATACGGCCTGCCTTTGGGCTCTTGTGCCTCCGATAGGGGTGGCGTCATGCAACCGGCCAGCAGGACACTGGCCAGAAATACGGAAAACAGCGATTGCTTCATGATTGGGGTCTCTTTTTGATGAGTAACGGCCAGTCCGAATGAGCTCCAGGCTGGCCAGGGATTAAAAAAACGGGCGCAGACCGGTACTCACTGGACCGTGAAATACAGGTTGGTACTGGAAGTATTGCCCGCTGCATTGCCGGCAATCACGCGCCAGGAGTAATTACCAACGGCCAGCGTCACGGCTGGACGAAAACTGCAATTCGTGCTGCAGGCTGCAGCCGATGACGTAATCCAGGACTGATACACAGCGACGTTGGTCGCCCGGTTCACTATCTGCAGATAGTACTGGGTCGCGCCACTGGCTGCCCACCAGCTGTAGGTGGGAGTACGGTTGGCAAGGGTTCCGGAAGGCGCAACCGGAGCCGGTGCGGCAGGCGTGGCAGCCACACTCACGGTAAAACCGGTACTGCTGCTCCACGGGCCGTTGATGCCTGCAGACGGACCGGCTGGCCATTGTTCGCTGCCATGGCCCTGGAACCGGCAAAGAAAACCTGATCCGAGACAAAGGCATTACCCAGTACCAGCGAACCATTCGGGAACAGGGAGACATTGCGCAGGTTCTGCAGCACCGCAGTCCCGCTTTGTGTCGTTGTCCGCAAGCGCAGAAACTGATCATAAGATGACACACTTGAAGGGTATAGCCAAGAGCCAACCCCATTAGCTGCCCTGCTGGCAAACGTATTGATTCCCAGGCCATGCCCCAGCTCATGCAAAAGCGCCGAAGTCAGGTCCAGCCGGGTGGAAGGCGGCAGCACCTGCGGGTCATAATGCCAAAGTGTCCCGGCATCAACCGTAACCTCAAAATCAACATCAGCAGTATTCAGGTCACGATTGCTGACAGCATTGGCCAGGGCAATGGGAACCCAGAGCGGTACTCCATCCAGGGTGATCGGCTTGAGCTCAGTCGCCCCAGCCATGGCAGCAGCTCCGCTAGCAAGCAGGCTCCAGCAGGCCCGAACCGTGACAGGCTGCGGGGAGTTGAGAATGGCACCCCAGATATTCAGGGCCGCCTGTACGGACTGGCGGGCTTCAGCTGGAAAAGTCCGGCATAAATTCCCTCCCATTTGCCCCCCGTTTGCCACATATTGAACATTGGCAAAGGTCAACCGGTTGGAATAATAGTCGCTGCGTTGCGCCGGGTCTTTGTCCAGTATCGCCTCTACCGGCGGCGGCACATCAACCCAGTTGCGCAGCATTTCCTCAGTATAATAGCCCTCAGGCGGGGGATAAAGCACATGAACCGGGCCGGGAATGCTTCTGGTGCTCTGCTCACCATAAGCATCAACCAGACTTTCATCACCGTCATTACAACCCGCCAGCATGACGGCAGAAAATACCATTAATGCCGACAGGAACTTACAATAATACCCTCGCCTTCGATGCGATGCGATGCGATGCGATGCGATGCGATGCGAAATAAATTGCATCATGAAAACGCTCCTTGCGTGAAACCTGACATTGCTCCAAGCCTGACAAAAAACAACCCGGACAATATCAGAACAAAATTTGCAATCACTTTTAAAAAACCAGTTCAATTTACTGCAGCGCCCGGAATTCTGCCATTAGATTAAAATTTTATCTACTTTTATCTTTGGGATTATTTTTTACTAACCCTATTGACTTTCTGAAAATCCAAAACCATCAAACTATTTTTGTATATTCTTCATTCAAAATAAACAAATTGTTACGCCTGCAAACTCCCCCGGATCACCCCCGCAATTTCCGCATCACTCAGCTCCAGCGGGTTGGTTTTCATGCTGGAGCCGCATGAGTTGGCGACCAGCGCCGGAATGTCCGCCTCGGTGAGGCCATAATCAGACAGGCGCGGCAGGTTCAGCGCCCTGGCCCAGACCAGCAGGGTGTGGACAATGAACATGCGGGCGCTGTCCGCTTCCAGCGGGCGGTTGCGGTCCCGGAACAGGCAAGGCATGTGACCTCACCCTGACCGTCGCGGACGGCCGCCTTGTAACAAAGCCCCAATGCAGCGCACATCCGCTGCCGACTTCTACCCTGTCAGCCCGCCAGAACGCCTATTTTCGGCCCTTGCGCACCGGTTTGCCGGCACTTCCGGGACGTCCTGCACCGGTATTGCGTGTTGGTCTGGCGCCCGGCTTCCGGTCGCGCCCGGCCCCGTCAGCACGCCGGACTCCGGCAGACGGACCATCCCGGCCTGTACCCTCACGCTTCCGGCTGCGCCCGCCCTGCTCATCACGCTCCCCCCTTGCCGGCGGTCTGCCCCGGTCCACGCTGATCATGAGCTTGCGCCCCTTGACCCAGACATTTTTCAGGTGCTGCATCACGTCTTTGGGCATACCGTCCGGCAGGTCCAGCAGGGTGAAGTCGTCATGAATGTTGATGGCTTGGATGTATTCGCTGTCCAGTCCGATCTCGTTGGCGATGGCCCCGACAATGTGTTTGGGCTCAACCTCATGCGCACGCCCGACTTCAATGCGATAGGTGCACATGTCCATGTCCACCGGTGGCTCGCGGCTGGCTTCATCCACCATGCGCTCATTGTGGCGGCCACGGCCTCCACGCTCATTGCGCCCGCCGCGCTCACCCCTGTCACCCCGCTCCCGGCGACTGCCGCGCTCACTCAGGTCCGGCTCATCATCCATCTCCGGCTGCAACGGCTGGTCACGTTGCAGCAGCCAGGCCATGCTGGCCGCCAGCGCGACCATGTCCTGCCCCTGCTCCTCGGCCATTTCCAGCACCAGCCCGCGAAAGAAATCCAGATCATCCGAGGCCAGGGCATCCATCACGGTCTGCTTGAACTGGTTGATACGATGCCCGGCAATCTCGCTGCGGGTCGGCAGCTTCATGGGGGCAATGCGCTGGCCGGTGGCACGCTCGATGGCATACAGCATGCGCTTTTCACGCGGGGCCACGAACAGGATGGCCTCGCCCGTGCGTCCGGCGCGCCCGGTACGGCCAATGCGGTGCACATAGGATTCGGTGTCGTAGGGAATGTCGAAGTTGACCACATGGCTGATGCGCGGCACATCCAGACCGCGTGCGGCCACGTCGGTGGCGACCACAATATCCAGCTGGCCATTGCGCAGGCGTTCGATGGTTTTCTCGCGCTGCTGCTGATTGAGGTCGCCATTGAGGGCGGCACTGGCAAAACCACGGGCCTGCAGGCGGTCGGCCAGTTCTTCGGTACTGGTTTTGGTGCGCACGAAAATGATCAGGGCATCAAAATCGGCCACTTCCAGCATCCGGGTCAGGGCATCCAGCTTGCCGACCCCACGCACTTCCCAGTAACGCTGATTGATGGATTCGACCGTGCTGGTTTTGCTGGCGATCTTGATTTCCACCGGCTCGTGCAGGTGGCGCATGGCGATGCGGCGAATCTGGGGCGGCATGGTGGCGGAGAACAGTGCCACCTGCTTCTGTTCCGGGGTGTGGCTTAAAATCTGGTCGACATCATCAATAAAGCCCATGCGCAGCATTTCATCGGCCTCATCCAGCACGGCGGCCTTGAGGAATTCCAGCTTCAGGCTGCCACGCCCGAGGTGATCCAGCACCCGGCCCGGTGTACCAACCACCACATGCACACCGCGCTCCAGCTGGCGCAGCTGCAGGCCCATGCCCTGCCCGCCGTAGATCGGCAGAATCTGGAAGCCCGGCAGGTAATGGGCATAGCGCTGGATGGCTTCGGCAACCTGAATCGCCAGCTCGCGCGTGGGCGTCAGTACCAGCAGCTGCGGCGCACGCAGGTCAAGATTCAGGCGGCTGAGCAGGGGCAGGGCAAAAGCCGCTGTTTTACCGGTACCGGTCTGGGCCTGTCCCAGCAGGTCGCGGCCTTCCAGCAGGGGTGGAATGCTCTCGGCCTGGATCGGGGACGGGGTTTCATACCCCACCGCCTGAATGGCCTGGAGGATGGCAGGGGCAAGGGCCAGATCGGTGAAGCGCAATGGATCGGGGGTCTGGGGAGCGTTGTCGGACATGCGGGAACCTGTGGTCAAAAAACGGAGCCTTTAGGCATCCGGATAAAAAAGGGTGGCGTAATATACGCTGTTTGCGGTCTGGCAACAAGTAACGGGGATGGGTTGTGTCGGGGATCGGCTCATTCTTGAGATGGTACGCACGGACAGACCGCCCTGATAACCCTCAATGGCCTGGAGCAATACGCCCACCTGCAGGGGGGTCGGTAATGGCTGCATACCTGTTTGATGATGGGGATGGAGGGTGTTCAAAATTCTGTGTC
>JAGRJD010000029.1:0-33514 GCA_020442915.1 Thiothrix sp.
GCAAGAACAACCCGCTGCTGGTGGGGGAAGCCGGTGTGGGCAAGACTGCAATTGCTGAAGGTCTGGCCAAGCGCATCGTGGACCAGGAAGTGCCGGAGGTGCTGGCGGATGCTGTCATCTATTCGCTGGACATGGGAGCATTGCTGGCCGGAACCAAATACCGGGGTGATTTCGAAAAGCGCCTCAAGGCCGTCATCACCCAGATTCGTCAGGAAAAGCATGCCGTTCTGTTCATTGACGAGATTCATACCATTATCGGAGCGGGTGCAACCTCGGGTGGAACCATGGATGCCTCCAACCTGATCAAGCCGGCTCTGTCATCCGGGGAGCTCAAATGCATCGGCTCCACCACCTTCCAGGAATACCACAGCGTGTTCGAGAAGGATCGGGCGCTGGCGCGCCGGTTCCAGAAAATCGATGTCAATGAGCCGACCGTGGAGGAAACCTTTGAAATCCTCAAGGGGCTCAAGTCCCGGTTTGAGGAACATCATGATGTCAAATACACGACCGCCGCCCTGCAGGCTGCTGCGGAGCTGGCCCAGCGCTACATTACCGACCGGCATCTGCCGGACAAGGCCATTGACGTGATTGACGAGGCCGGTGCCAACCGGCGTCTGAAACCGGTGGCCAACCGCAGGAAAACCATCTCGGTCAATGATATTGAGGAAATTGTCGCCAAAATTGCGCGCATTCCTCCCAAGACCGTATCCAAATCCGATATGGATATTCTGCGCACGCTGGACCGGGACCTGAAGCTGGTGATTTTCGGTCAGGATGGTGCCATTGAGCAGCTGACCTCCGCCATCAAGATGGCGCGTTCGGGGCTGCGTGAAGAAATCCGTCCGATCGGCTCTTTCCTGTTCGCCGGCCCGACCGGCGTGGGCAAGACCGAAGTCACCAAACAGCTGGCTGATCGGCTGGGGATTCCACTGTTGCGGTTTGACATGTCCGAATACATGGAGCGACATACCGTGTCGCGCCTGATCGGTGCCCCGCCAGGCTATGTCGGTTTTGACGAAGGCGGCCTCCTGACCGACGGAGTCAACAAGCAGCCCCATTGCGTACTGCTGCTGGACGAGATTGAAAAGGCGCATCCGGATGTGTTCAACCTGCTGCTGCAGATCATGGATCACGGCACACTGACCGATACCAACGGCCGCAAGGTGGACTTCCGCAATGTCATTCTGGTCATGACCAGCAATGCCGGGGCGGAAAACATTTCCCGCAAATCACTGGGCTTTACCGTACAGGATCATACTGCAGACGCCATGGATGCCATTCAGCGCACCTTTACGCCCGAGTTCCGCAACCGTCTGGATGGCATCATCCAGTTCAATGCCCTGTCGCAGGATGTCATTGCCTCGGTGGTGGACAAGTTCATCATCAAGCTGGAAGCCCAGCTGGGCGCCCGCAATGTCACCGTGCGGGTGGATGAAAAGGCGCGGGCCTGGATCGCCGACAAGGGTTATGATCGTCTGATGGGAGCACGTCCGATGGAGCGGGTGATTCAGGAACACATCAAGAAACCGCTGGCAGAAGCCCTGCTGTTCGGTGAGCTGTCCCAAGGCGGTTCAGTCTCCGTCACTGCCGAAGATGGCAAACTGGTTCTGGACTGCGAAGGCCTGGAAGCGGTACCTGCCTGAACGGCAGCATCCTGTGCTGACTGATCTGAACCGGGCAGGGGAAGGAATCTCCCTCCCGGTTTTTTTATTTGCTGCGGTAGCTGATGCGCCCCTTGGTGAGGTCGTAGGGGGTCAGCTGCACCGTGACACGGTCACCGGTGAGAATACGGATGTAGTTCTTGCGCATGCGTCCGGAAATGTGGGCGGTAACAACATGGTCATTATCCAGCTTCACCCGGAATGTCGTATTGGGCAGGGTGTCGATAACGGTTCCCTCCATTTCAATGTAATCTTCTCTAGCCATAATTCCTGTCGTTATACCAGTAACCGCGCGTATTATCCCCCGCTTGGGCGATATGACAAGTTCTTTTTGCCGAATTGCGTGCTTTGATCGCAGGTTTCCATTAGGATAGTCCGGCTTTGTGGCATCGTGGCCACCTTGTTCAAGGTTTTTCGGGAGTTTATGCATGGCATTTGCAGCGCTTTTCCCCGGCCAGGGCTCCCAGTCTGCCGGGATGCTGGCGGAGCTGGCCGACACCTTTCCGGTGGTTGGTACAACCTTCGCGGAAGCAGCGGATGTGCTCGGACGGGATTTGTGGCGTCTGGTCCAGGAGCCCTCCGGAGCTGCACTGAACCAGACCGAAAATACCCAGCCTGCCATGCTGGCTGCCGGTGTGGCCTGCTGGCGGGTCTGGCAGCAGCAGGGCGGGTCGATGCCGGCTGCCATGGCCGGGCACAGCCTGGGTGAGTACTCAGCGCTGGTGGCTGCCGGCAGCCTCGGATTTGCCGATGGTATCCGGCTGGTGGCCGCACGGGCACAGTTGATGCAGCAGGCTGTGCCGGAAGGACAGGGAGCCATGGCGGCCATTCTGGGGCTGGATGATGCGGTGCTGATGGCGGCCTGTGCAGAAGTGGCGGGTGATGAAGTGGTCGAGGCGGTCAACTTCAATTCACCGGGGCAGGTGGTCATTGCCGGCCATACCGCTGCTGTTGAGCGTGCCATGGCCGCTGCCACGGCACGTGGAGCCAGAAAGGCGCTGAAGCTGCCGGTCAGTGTGCCTTCACACTGTGCCCTGATGCAGGGAGCCGCGCAGGCGCTGGGCTGGCAGCTGGCTGAAACCGGATTCCGGATGCCGGAAGTTCCGGTGCTGCACAATATCGATGCCCGCCCGGCAGCAGAGGTCGCATTCCTGTGCCCGGCGCTGGAGCAGCAGCTTTACCGTCCGGTACGCTGGGTGGATACCATCCGCAATCTGGTTGCAGACTACCATACGACCCTGATGATTGAATTCGGGCCCGGCAAGGTGCTGACCGGGCTGAACAAACGCATTGACCGGGCACTGGAATCGGTGGTGGTATCTGATGCCGCCACACTGGACAAGGCGCTGGCACTGACGGAGGGCAGGGCATGAGCGAAGGATTGAGGCTGGATGGCGAGCTGGCACTGGTGACCGGGGCCAGCCGCGGTATCGGCAAGGCGATTGTACTGGCCCTGGGCCGGCAGGGGGCCACCGTAGTCGGTACGGCCACCAGTACCGGTGGTGCGGAAGCGATCGGCAGCTACCTGCAGGAAGCCGGCATCAAGGGGGCCGGCATGGTGCTGGATGTGGCCAGCAGTGAATCGGTCGACGCCCTGATGACGGCTGTGACCGGACAGTTCGGTGCTGTCACCGTACTGGTCAACAATGCCGGCATCACCCGCGACAATCTGCTGATGCGCATGAAAGACGAGGACTGGGATGCCATCATCAACACCAACCTGAGCTCGGCCTACCGCATGAGCAAGGCCTGTCTGCGCGGCATGATGAAGGCACGCCGGGGGCGGATCATATCCATCAGCTCCGTGGTCGGCTCCAGCGGCAACCCCGGTCAGGCCAATTACGCTGCGGCCAAGGCCGGGCTGGCCGGCTTCTCCCGCTCATTGGCGCGTGAGCTGGGATCACGCGGGATCACCGTGAATGTGGTGGCACCCGGTTTTATCGATACCGACATGACCCGTGAGCTACCGGAAGCCCAGCGTGACAGCCTGTTGCAGGGCATTCCGCTGGGGCGGCTCGGGCAGCCGGAAGAGATCGCCGGTGCCGTGGTGTTTCTGGCCTCAAGCCTGGGGGGCTATGTGAGCGGTGAAACCCTGCACGTCAATGGCGGCATGTACATGGGCTGAAGCGGGTCCAGGCCCGTCAGGGTGGTGTGGGGCCGGAAAAAGCCCGGTCAGCCCGGTTCGGGGGTTCAGGTTGCTGGCATGCGTTAGCGCTTTTCAATACAATACGGACCGGAGCTTGGGATTTTGTTATCAATGAGGAACGTGAGATCATGAGTGATATTGAAAGTCGCGTCAAAGCGATCGTAGTTGAGCAACTGGGAGTTGAAGAGTCGGAGGTCACCAACGAGGCTTCCTTCATTGACGATCTGGGCGCGGATTCACTGGATACGGTAGAGCTGGTCATGGCGCTGGAAGAAGAGTTCGGTACCGAGATTCCGGACGAAGAAGCCGAAAAGATCACCACGGTCCAGCTTGCGATTGATTACATCAAGCAGCACCTGCAGGGCTGAGTTTCACTTTACAGGAAACACCGGGTCTGCAATCTGTGCGGATTGCAGTCCGAAGTCCGCCAATCAGCGAAGAAGGGAATAGCATTGTCCAAGAGACGCGTGGTAGTGACCGGGTTGGGAATTGTTTCCCCGGTCGGATCAAAACTTGAAACGGCCTGGGCCAATATCAAGGCCGGGCGCAGCGGTATCAACCTGATCAGTCCGGCGTTGTTTGATGCCAGTGCCTTCAGCGTACGCATTGCCGGCAATGTCAAGGATTTCAAGGCTGACGACTACATCAAGCCCAAGGACCAGAAAAAAATGGATGCTTTCATCCATTACGGGATCGGGGCCGGTGTGGAGGCCATGCGTGATGCGGGTCTGGAAGTGACGGAAGCGAATGCCGAGCGTATCGGTGTGCTGATGGGGTCTGGTATCGGCGGTCTGGAGACCATAGAGCGCAATAACCGTGCTTTTCTCGAAAACGGGCCGCGCAAGATTTCTCCCTTCTTCGTGCCGGCCAGTATCATCAATATGGTGGCCGGAAACCTGTCCATCATGTTCGGACTCCAGGGTCCCAATCTCTCCATTGTATCGGCCTGTGCCACGGCCACTCACAGCATCGGTGATGCCGCACGCATGATCGCCTATGGTGATGCCGATGTCATGCTGGCCGGCGGGGCTGAAATGGGCTCCACCCCGCTGGGAATCGGCGGTTTCGCTGCAGCACGTGCCCTGTCGACCCGCAATGATGATCCCGAGCGCGCCAGTCGCCCTTGGGACCGGGACCGGGACGGGTTTGTGCTGGGTGACGGTGCCGGGGTGCTGGTACTGGAGGAATACGAATTCGCCAGGGCCCGTGATGCCCGCATCTACTGTGAGCTGGTCGGTTATGGCATGAGCAGTGATGCCTACCACATGACCTCACCCTCAGCAGGCGGGGAAGGGGCGGCACGCTGCATGCGCAATGCGCTGCGGGATGCCGGTCTCAATCCGGAGCAGGTGGATTACATCAATGCCCATGGCACTTCCACACCGGCAGGGGACAAGGCGGAAACCGAAGCCGCCAAGCTGGCCCTGGGTGCACATGCCCACCGGGTGGCCATCAGCTCCACCAAATCCATGACCGGTCATCTGCTGGGTGCTGCCGGCGGCATTGAGGCGGTTTTCAGCGTTCTGGCTATCCGGGATCAGGTGCTGCCACCGACCATCAATATTGAAAACCAGGATCCGGCGTGTGATCTGGATTATGTGCCGAACGTGGCCCGCGATGCCACCATTGCGATTGCCATGAGCAACTCGTTCGGCTTCGGGGGCACTAATGGTACCCTGATATTCAGGAAAATCTGATAACGGTTGCCCATCCGGTTGATACCGATGTTGGGTGGCTGTTGTTGCATTGTCATGTCATACCGGGGCTGCATGAAAACGGTAATAAAATGGTCAGGTCTGCTGGTTTTACTGGCCTTACTGGGAGGCGGGTACTTCCTGTACCAGCGTTATCAGTCTTTCCTGGCCGTTCCGGTCATGCTCACCGATGCCCAGCTGGTGTTTGAAGTCAAACCGGGGGCCAATATCCGCCAAGTCGCCCGTCAGCTGGTTGCTGAACAGGTTCTGCCACCATCATCCGGCCCGTTGCGCACCGAATGGCTGCTGGAACTGCATGCACGGCGTCTGGGGCTGGCCGGCAAGCTCAAGGCCGGCGAATATGAACTCGGCCCGGGCATGCTGCCGGAAAGTGTGCTGCGCCGCCTGAGCTCCGGCAAAACCCTGCAGTATGGCATCAGCTTTATCGAGGGTCGGACTTTCCGGGACTATGTGACGGTGGTGAAGGATACTCCCAGCGTTGTCCAGACCCTGAGCGATGCGGACTATGCAGACCTGATGCAGGTACTGGGAGCACCCACCGGTATGCTACCGGAGGGCTGGTTTCTGGCGGACACCTACCATTTTCCCCGTAACACCACGGACAGGGAAGTCTGGCAGCGCAGTTACAAGGCCATGCAGGATTACCTTCAGCAGGCCTGGGAAGGACGCGATCCAACCCCTTACCTGAAAACCCCTTATGAAGCCCTGATTCTGGCTTCCATCGTTGAAAAGGAAACCGGGATTGCCGATGAGCGTCCCCTGATTGCCCGTGTTTTTCTGAACCGGCTGGCCAGGGGCATGCTGCTGCAGACCGATCCCACCGTGATTTATGGCATGGGGGCGGCGTATGACGGCAATATCCGCAAGGTTGACCTGCGCCGTGATACCCCCTACAACACCTATACCCGCAAGGGACTGCCCCCGACCCCGATTGCGATGCCGGGCAAGGCTGCCATTGATGCTGTCATGCATCCGGTAGCCAGTTCGTCACTGTATTTTGTCGCCACCGGTCTTGGTGATGGCAGGCATTATTTTTCAGATAGTTATAAAGAGCATCGCCAGGCAGTCATCAAGTACCAGCTCAATGGCAACAGCTCACGCTACCAGGGCGACCGCTGATGGTGCAGGGCCGGTTCATCACTTTTGAAGGCGGAGAAGGTGGCGGTAAAAGTACCAACCTGCAGTTTGCCGCCGACTGGCTCAGGCAGCGGGGCATTGCCGTGCTGGCTACCCGTGAGCCGGGTGGAACCGTGATGGCCGAGGCCATCCGTGCCTTGCTGCTGAATCCGGACCTCCCGGCCATGCATGCGGATACCGAACTGCTGTTGATGTTCGCTGCCCGCAATGAACACCTGCAGCACAAAATTCTGCCGGCACTGGCCCAGGGCCAATGGGTGCTGTGTGACCGCTTTACCGATGCCAGCTATGCCTATCAGGGCTACGGACGCGGATTGCCTCTGGAGCGTATCCGGATACTGGAACAATGGGTGCAGGGCGTTTTGCAGCCTGACCAGGTATTGCTGTTTGATCTGGATGGAGCCACTGGCATGCAGCGGGTACAGACCCGCAATCAGGCCAGCCAGACACGGAAAGACCGTTTCGAGCGTGAATCCGGTGATTTTTTTGAAAAGGTCAGGCAGGGCTATCTGGCACGTGCTGCACAGGCCCCGGAGCGCTTTCAGGTGCTGGATGCTGCCCGCCCGCTCAGTGAGGTGCAGGCCCGCCTTGCCGGCATCCTGGCGGCGCTGATCCGGCTCAGCCCTGTCGTACCGGGTGTACCGGATCGGGCGGGCGGGCCGTGAGCGAAACACCGCGCTATTCCTGGCATCAGTCACTCTGGCGGCAGCTGCAGGATGCCCGCCGTGCCGGGCGTCTGCCGCATGCCCTGCTGTTTGCCGGCGTGAGTGGCTGCGGCCATGAAACCCTGCCCCGGCGCTTTGCTGCCAGCCTGTTGTGCCTGGAGCCCCAGGCGGAGGGAGAGGCCTGCGGTCACTGTCGCAGCTGTCAGGTGCTGGCCGCCAATGCCCATCCGGATTTCATGCAGGTCACGCTGGCCGAAGACAGGCAGGCCATCAGCGTGGAGCAGGTCCGGGAGCTGCGCGGGTTTCTGGCCCTGAGCCGTAGCTACAGCCCGGTCAGGGTGGTGGTGATGCCGGGGGCCGACACCATGAACGTCAATGCTGCCAACAGCCTGCTCAAGACCCTGGAAGAACCGGTGGACCAGACCCACATCCTGTTGCAGAGCACCCATGCTTCCCGGCTGCTGCCCACCATCCGCAGCCGCTGCCAGCAACTGCGCATGCCCCTGCCCACACAGGCTGCAGCCCGGCAATGGCTGGAGCAGCAGGCATTGCAGCACCCTGCCGCCGAACTGCTGGCACTGGCCAATGGGCAGCCCCTGCTGGCCCTGGCGCTGGATTCCGGGGTGGAAATGGCAGACCGCGAACGCTTTTTCCAGCAGCTGCTGACCATCCTGCAGGGGCAGGAGGCACTGGCTGAGGTGTCTGCCCAGTGGGAAAAATATCCGCGTGAGACGCTGCTGAACTGGCAGCTGCTCCTGCTGGCCAGAGCACTGGCTTCCCGGCTTTCGGGTGAAACACCGGCGCCACTGGCCCTGCTGGAAGCCATACCGGCTACCCAGTGGTGGCGACTTTATGACGGTTTGCTTGAGCTCAGGCCGCTTGCCGCTCATCCGCTCAACGCCCGCCTGTTCGTGGAAAGCATGCTAGCCTTGTGGCTGGGCGGTACGGCCCGCCGGACCGGGGTTTGATTCGCCGCAGTGCACAGATGACGCCCAAGCAGAGAATAAAACATAAGGGAACGCCACATGAATCCGATCGGCCTGCCGTTGCGTCTGAATGACAAGAATGATGTTCATAACCATTATCTGCCCATGATCAAGGGGGGAGGGCTGTTTGTGCCTACCAGCCACCGGCTGGATTTCAACATGAGCGTGCTGGTGGATGTGGAGCTGGTGTCGGAAAAGCAGCGTGCCAAGGTGCCGGGTCGGGTGGTATGGCTGACCCCGGAAGGGGCGCAGCGCGGACTGCCCAGAGGGGTGGGGATACAGTTCACCAGTGAGCATCAGGGGCGCATCCAGCAGTTTTTTGAAGGCCTGATTGGTGACGCCCTGCTGCAGCCGCCACCCCGTCCACCGTATTGATGACCTTCACGAGACCTCAAGCGTCTGTTGTTTCAGCATCCGTCATCAGCCACTCACAGAACTGCTCAGCCAGCAGGTTCCCGGCAGCTGAAGGGGCGCGGTAAAGGTAATAGGCCCCATAAGGCACAAAAACCGGGGACAGGGGGGCCGGAGTCACCAGTTCCCCGTGCCGGAGCTGGTCGTTGAGCAGTGATGCCCGTCCGACCATCAGTCCCAGTCCGTCCAGTGCTGCCTGCAGGATCAGGACATACAGGCTGGCACGCCGGATGCCGGCAAAATGCAGTCCGCTTCCCTGTGGCATGGCCTCCCGCTCCCAGACGGGCCAGTCCTGGTTCCAGTGTGCATCCTGATACAACACGGCCCGCCGGGGAGCAAAGGCATGACCGGGGCTGCAGACCGGAATCAGGTGTTCTTCCCAGAGTCTGGTCCAGAGTCGGGGAGGTGGCGGTTCGGCAAAAAAACTGATCACCACATCGGCTGTCGGTGGCGGGCTGTCGAGGATTGAGGCTGCGGTGATTTCAAAATCATGATCATGATAACGGGCCTGGTAGCGTTTGAGCCGGGGTTGCAGCCAGAGCTGGGCCACCGAGTGCAGGGTGGCCAGCCGCAGCGGTTTGTGGCGGGTATCCCGTATCTGTGCACTGCAGCGTTGCAAGCCCAGCAGATGCGCCTGAACAGGGCCAAGGTATTCCTGTCCCTGCAGAGTCAGCCGGACCCCGTGGCTGTGACGCTCAAACAGTTCCACCCCCAGTGAAGATTCCAGCTGTTTGATTTGGTGGGCCACGGCCGAAGCGCTGACATAAAGTTCTGCAGCGGCCTGACTGAAGCCTTCATGACGTGCAGCGGCCTCGAAAGCGATCAGGGCATTCAAGGGGGGAAGCAGGGGATAGCGGGCAGATTTCATGCGGATTGTCGGGCTGTCATGTGGGAGGCCCGATTTTTTCAGGGCCAGGACCGGATATTATGCACTTGCACCCGGCCTGATACAGGTGAAATCATCTCCACAACCTGCTTTTTATGCTGTTTATTCCCGTCTGGAGGAACGTCATGACCCATACCCGCCTGCCCTGGCTCAGCCCGGCCCTCAACCGGTTTGCGGCCCATTCCCTGGAAACCCACCCACTGCAGGACAGTCCGGCCCTGATCCGTGCGATTGAGGCGCTGGGCCGGCGCAACCGGCAGATTCATGAACAGGAATGCCTGAACCTGAACCCGGCCACCAACATCATGAATCCACGGGCTGAAGCCATGCTCGCATCCGGTATCGGCTCGCGTCCATCCCTGGGCCATCCGGGAGACAAATATGAAATGGGGCTGGAGGCCATCGAGCAGATTGAGCTGCTGGCCACTTCACTGGCCTGCGAGATTTTTGCAGCCGACTTTGCCGAAATCCGGGTCGGTTCCGGTGCACTGGCCAATCTCTACGCTTTCATGGCCACCTGCAAACCCGGTGATACCATTATCGTGCCGCCACCCGCAATCGGGGGACATGTGACCCATGACCGCAAGGGGGCTGCCGGGCTTTACGGGCTTGATATCCATCATGCACCGGTTGATTCCGCACATTACAGCGTGGATATCGAGGGGCTGCGTCGGCAGGCTCATGAACTGCACCCGAAACTGATCACCATCGGCGGCAGCCTCAACCTGCTGCCGCACCCGGTGGCTGCTGTGCGCGCGATTGCGGATGAAGTCGGTGCGGCGGTGCTGTTTGATGCGGCCCACCAGTGCGGCATGATTGCGGGTCGATACTGGGAAAACCCGCTGGACCAGGGGGCCGACCTCATGACCATGAGCACCTATAAAAGCCTGGGGGGGCCGCCCGGAGGCCTGATTGTATCTAATAATGCCCACCTGATGGAGCGCATTGATGCCATTGCCTTTCCGGGGCTGACGGCCAATTTCGATGCCGCCAAATCGGCGGCACTGGCTATCACCCTGCTGGACTGGCGCAACTTCGGCAGGGATTATGCCAGAACCATGGTGGATACCGCCAGGGCGCTGGCCCAGGCACTGGAACAGGAGGGGCTGCCCCTGTTCCGGCTCGCATCCGGGCAGGCGACCGACTCGCACCAGTTTGCACTGGAAGCCGCCGGGTTCGGTGGTGGCCAGCAGATGGCCAGAACGCTGCGCACCGCCAGTCTGCTGAGCTGTGGCATCGGTCTGCCGCTGCCGGAAGTCCATGGCGACATGAACGGCCTGCGGCTGGGAACACCCGAGCTGGTACGTACCGGAATGAGTGCTGCGCACATGCCGGCAGTGGCACGCCATATTGCGGACAGCCTGCTGGCGCGTCGTGCACCGGAGGCGATTGCAGCGGATGTGCGGGTCTTGCGGGAGCCGTTTCAGGAGCTGCACTTTGTGCATGCCTGATAAACCTGTGTCCCGGGAATCTCGTACCGTTGGGCCGTTTCACCGGCACGGATTGTGATGCCGCGTCGGCAGGCAATACTGGCTGGCTCCGGCCTGTTTGGCCCGATACATGGCCTCATCCGCCAGTACCAGCAGCCTATCCAGGCTGGTTGCATCATGCGGGTAAAGGCTGATCCCGATGCTGGCGGTGATGGTGTGGTAGGAGCCGTCAGCAAAAACCGGCAGCCCGATCCGATCCAGCAGACGATGGCAGATCTGGCGGATCTGGGAATCCGGGATATGTTCCTGCTCAAACTCCATCAGTACAACAAATTCATCGCCACCATAACGGGCCGTTTCGTCCCGTTCGGCACTGGTATTGGCACGCAGGCGCCGGGCAATGGTTTGCAGTACCAGATCACCTTTCTGGTGGCCGAACTGGTCATTAATATGCTTGAAACTGTCCAGGTCAATGAATAAAAACATCAGGGCATGTGCCTGTCGCCCCTGTTTCAGGGAACGGGTTTTTTTGACAAAGGCCTGCTGCAGGCCGGCACGGTTCAGCAGACCGGTCAGCGGGTCACAGAGTGCGCTATTCTGGGCTGCCGCTTCGGATTTTTCCAGTTGGCTACGGGATTTCTGGATGACCAGCGCGACCAGCAGCAGGTTGATGGTGGTGTTGATAATGAGTGCCAGCCCGAAACCGGCAGCCCCCAGAATCGGGTGTCCATGGAAAAACGGAAAATCGAGCAGATGCAGGCCATGCAGGATCAGGATGGCAGCAAGCACGCGGCTGAGCCGCCGGCAGTTTTCGCAGTCGGTGTGGTCGGCCCTGAAAATAAACCAGGCCAGGATGAAATTGATGGTGGCGCAATACAGGCTGAAAACCAGTGCAGCCTGAAAACCTGCGTCCAGTACCTGTTGCAGGTAAATGATCAGGCCTGCTGTGACAATGGCCAGGGTGTACAGAAAAATCCTGTGTTGCAGCACGCGCAGAAACAGCAGGGTGCCCTGATAAAAGGCAGTCGACCAGCCGATCCCCGTCACTTTCAGTACCAGGCTGGCGGGCTCGGGTTTGTGCTGTATCAGCAGCAGCAGGGCCAGTGACATCCCCATACAGGCAATCAGCGCGGACAGTATCCAGCCGCCATGCCCCACCGAACCACCCGGCACCAGACTGGTGGTGAAAAACAGCAGGCCGCTTACCAGCGTGGCTCCGATAAAAACGGCCATTATGGTTTCAACGATCAGCATCCCCGATACCCTTCACTTATCACAGACTTACGCCACAGTCCCGTAAGCTTGCACGTTCCGACTGATCCATACTATTCTATACCATGGCCCCGATCCGTTTAGAAGCGGATTTCCAGATATGCCCCGGCTGCCCGGAAAAATGAAAAATGGGCGGCAGGTAGTGGTGGAACACCGACCTAGTCTTGTAACTTACTGAAAAGCCCGGAATCGTCTACACTCTGAAATCATGTTCAGATATATCCTGTTTCTGGTTTCATTCGGCTTCCTGGTGACCAGTCTGGTTTCCGTTCTCAGCTATTGGCGCTATGACGTGGTGATGCAGGACATTCCGGCCCTGATGCTGCGCCGGGTCGGGGATGTGGAGCTGCGCGCCAGGGTGGAGGAAGCACTGGCTGCCAACAACCCGGATGAGGCACGCATGTATCTCAGGATCGGGGAGACCTTCGGCTATGAGGTGACGCTGGAGGAATACCGGCAGCGTATCGAGGCCATGGAAACCCCTTGGGAGGTGGCCAAGCGCAGTGTCGGCAGTTTTACCAGTGGCTTCGTGGACGGGCAGGGCGAAAGTTCTGCCGGCGTGGCCGGGGCGATCACTGCCGATTTTACGGTCGTAGGTGATGTCCGTGACCTGTATGAGCAGTTTGACCACTACCAGCAGGATCAGCCGGTGGACAGCGTTATCGTGACCCTTGCCGGTGTGGGTGTGGCGCTGACAGCGGCCACCGTCATCAGTGGCGGCAGTGCTGCAGCCGCCAAATCCGGCTCCTCTGCGCTCAAGATGGCGGTGCGAAGCGGGAAAATCACCCCGCGCATGCGCCGGCTGCTGATGCGCCAGGGTTCCGATGTCTTCGATTATCAGCGTTTCATGCGCGCCACCCGCGGAGAACGCAGCCTGGGAGGCATCCGCCGGGCTGCCGTCAATGCCTACAACCCTGCTGCAGCCCAGGCCCTGACCGAGACGGCCGAACGCGTGAACCGCATCCGCCGCTCCACCTCGCTGGTGGATACAGTGGACATGCTGCGCTATGTGGAAAGTGCGGATGACCTGCGGCGTCTGGAAAAAGTCAGCGGCACCTACGGCAACATGACCCGTGGCATTCTGCGCCTGACCGGCAGGACCGCCATCGGCTCCTTGCGTGTATTGCGCCGCAGCACCGGACTGATCTGGAGCATGCTGGCGGGCATGGTATCGGTTATTGCCACCGTATTTTCCCTCTCCAGCCTGATGTTGCGCCGTCGCACCGACTGACGGGCAGGAATCGGGGGGTCAGCCCCCCAGATGCTGCTGTATGCCCTGTACCACCGATTCGACTTCGCCGTCACCCAGACGGGTGATGAGGCTTTGTCCCGGTTTGAGCTGGCGGGTGCGGGTGATGAGACGCCCGTGCCGGTCATAGGTCAGACTGTAACCACGCTCCAAGGTGGCCAGCGGGCTCAGGGCCTGCAGCCGGGCCGCCTGCAGCTGCAGCTGTTCACGCCGCTGCTGCAGCTGCTGTTGCAGCAGGCGTTCCAGTTGACGCCGTATCTGCAGCAATTGCTGTGTCTGGCGCTGGATATGTGGCCATGGGGAGCGCTGCTGCAATCCCTGCTGCAGGTGTGCCAGCTCGCGCTGCCCCAGTGCCAGCCGGTGTTGCATGGCCCGTTGCAGACGCCGCTGCAGTTCATCCATCTGCTGCTGGCGCTGCTGCAGGCGGCGCTCCGGGTGCTGGCTGCCCAGCCGCTGCTGCAGGTGTCTGAGGGTGTTGCGTCCGGTCAGCATCTGGCGCTGCAGGGCCTGATGCTGGCGTTGTGCCAGCCCGGCCAGGCGCTCCAGCAGTGCCTTGCGGTCCGGACCGGCCAGTTCCGCTGCCGCCGACGGAGTGGGTGCGCGCAGGTCCGCGACAAAATCCGCAATGGTAAAATCGATTTCATGCCCGATCCCGCTCACCACCGGCAGGGTGCTGGCGTAAATGGCCCGGGCCACGACCTCCTCATTGAAAGGCCATAAATCCTCCAGTGATCCCCCCCCGCGGGCCAGCAGCAGCACCTCGCAACGCGGGTCGGTATTGGCCTGATTCAGGGCGCGGATTATTTCGGGGGCCGCCCGTTCGCCCTGCACCGCACAGGGGTAGACCCATACCGGCACCTGCGGACAGCGCCGGCGCAGTACCTGCAGCATATCGCGAATAGCGGCCCCCGAGGGCGAGGTGATGACACCGATTCCGGCGGGAAAGGCGGGCAGCGGTTTTTTATGCTGCGCATCAAACAGCCCTTCAGCCGCCAGCTTCTGCTTCAGGGCCTCGAAAGCCAGCTGCAGGTGCCCGACCCCGGCTGCCTGCAGCGCTTCCACGATGAACTGGTAATCACCGCGCGGCTCATACAGACCGACCCGCCCGCGTGCGAGCACCTTCTGGCCGTTGGCCAGTTCCAGCCTGCGTCCGGCGGGGTTGCGGTTCTTGAACAGGGCACAGCGGACCTGGGCCGAGGCATCCTTGAGGCTGAAATACAGATGACCGGAAGCCGGGCGGCTCAGATTGGAGATTTCACCTTCCACCCACAACGCGGGAAAGGCGCGATTGAGCAGCTCGCCGACTTCTGCATTCAGCTGGCTGATGCTCAGCACCAGCCGGTTGTTGGCATCTGCAGGCTCCGGGGTGTTCATGCCGGGTGCGCAGCCAGCCCGTGGCTGCCGTCGTAGCCACTCGGGGTGGCGCCCTGCCAGCCCTTGAGGGTAACAGGATCAGGGCGGTAGATTTCCACCAGCAGGGGGTGGCAGGGGGTCGTGTCATCCGAGTGGCTGCTACCGCAGTCGCCCCCCGGACAGGCCGA
This sequence comes from Thiothrix sp., assembly GCA_020442915.1. Taxonomy (GTDB): domain Bacteria; phylum Pseudomonadota; class Gammaproteobacteria; order Thiotrichales; family Thiotrichaceae; genus Thiolinea. Next base: position 15,100 of record JAGRJD010000029.1, read on the forward strand.
CAGCGCACCCAGCAGGTCGGTTTCGGCAAAAAACTCGATGAAGTCACCGGGGCGTACCGGGCTGGCTTTCATGAAATACTGGTGGCTGCCGTGACTGAAGCCGGTGCACATGAATACGTTCAGCACATCATGCACATGGCATTCGGCTTCCGCCAGCGACAGCCCCCGGCTTTGGACCAGTGCACGGGTGAGGTTGGAGTGACAGCAGTGATGATAATCCACGCCGTTGAGGCGGTGGTTGGTGTAGGGGTCGCAGCGGGTGCCGATCACGTCATGCACCCCGGCCCCGTCGGCATCAAAGCCGTACCAGTCCAGGGTGTCATGGGTGATGGTGGCCAGTGGACGCAGCCAGGGCAGGCTGCTCCACAGACGGTCGCCGGTACTGACATGGGTGGCATGCAGCTGGCGCGTCTTGCCGCTGAAAAAGCGCTCGTTGAGATCATGGGCATTCCACAGGTTCAGGTCGCCGACCTGCGGGCCTTCCACGCTGCAGATACGGAACAGGTGCCCGGCAGGCACCTCGAAAGTGCCGGCATCCCGTGGGGCCACCCGTACTTCGGATACTTTGTGCATGTGCCGGCGTACCTGCCCGTAAAAAGCGGCATCATAAGGCGGCAGCTGCTCGACACGGTAGCAGACGATGGGAGGCACTGACCGGCGGGCGGCAGCGTCAGCCGGTTCGGGGTGGACAGGTGGCATGCTTGGCTCCATATAGCGCGGTATGACAGGTTCGGGTCCGGGGCAGCATAGCACAGTTGCCGTGGTGCCGGCTTCAGCATTCCCCCGGTGTGAACCCGAGCACATTGGCACTGCTGCAGGCTGTACAGGCGTTGTCATAGGTCTTGCGCTGCTGGCGTCCGGAAGACTGGTACACGCCGCAGACCGGGTAATAGCGACTGCTGCACTCTGGACTTTTGGCCGTGGTGCAGGCTGTCATGCTGGCCACGACAGCTGGCAGGTCATCGGCGGGCGAGGAGCGGGAACCGGCCAGTCCACCGGCATCGGAAGCGCAGCCAGCCAGCAGCAGAACGGACAACACACCGGGCAGGAGTTGAACAGGCTTCACGGGTTTTCTCCTTCAGGTTCGGGAAGGGCAGCATAGCATAGTTGCCGGAGGACTCAGCATTCACCCGGCATATGCCCGATCACGGTCTCATCGCTGCAGGCGGTACAGGCATTGGGGTAGGTTTCCCGCATCAGGCTGGACTCGCTGCGCAGGTGACTGGACAGCTGCCTGATCCCGCATACCGGCTGGTAATCCTGAGTGCAGGCCAGATGATTCCTGTCAGCAGTACACTGGGCCATTCTGGCTATGTCGGCCGACAACGGACCCTCCGTCGGGCTGGCGTATTCTATCCCGCCGGGGTGGGATGAGCAGGAGGCCAGCAACAGGACGGATACCAATGGCCACGGCAGATGAATAGGAGTCATGATGTTCTTCCTCGGTAAGATGCCAACAGGGGCACATGTTATCAGGGCATGCGGTCATGACAGCCGCCGGCCCGGCTTCCCAAGGTGGCCAAGCGGGAAGGGGGACAGGCTCAGTGGTCGCTGGTCCTGCCCCAGGTATCCCGCAGCCCGATCACGCGGTTGAAAACCGGCTGTTCCGGAGTGCTGTAACGTGAGTCGAGGATGAAATAGCCTTCGCGTTCAAACTGGTAGCGTGTCTCCGGATCGGCCTGCCGGAGTCCGGCTTCGGCCTTGCAGCCACTTAAAATGGTGAGGCTGTCCGGATTGATGGCATCCAGAAAATGCTTGTCCCCGGCATCCGGGAACGGATCGGTGAACAGGCGGTCATACAGGCGCACTTCGCAGCTGTGGTTGTCAGTGGCGGAAACCCAGTGGATCACGCCTTTGGCCTTGATACCGTCAGCCGGGTCCTGCCCCACGGTGTTTTCAATCACCCGTGCCCGCACTTCAATGACATTGCCCCCGGCATCCTTGATGGCTTCATCCGCTTCAATCACACAGGCATTGCGCAGACGCACCCGCTTGCCCAGTACCAGGCGCTTGTACTGCTTGTTGGCCTGCTCGCGGAAATCATCCTGCTCGATCAGGATTTCACGTCCGAATGGCAATGCCCGCATGCCGAGCACTTCCCGCTGGGGATGGACCGGAGCGCTCAGGGTTTCGGTTTTACCTTCCGGGTAATTGGTCAGCACCACCCGGAGCGGGCGCAGCACACACATGGCCCGCGGGGCGCTGGCATTCAGGTCTTCACGCAGGGCGAATTCCAGCATGCTGATGTCGGCCACACCCACCACCTTGGTCACACCGGTCATTTCGCAGAAATCACGCAGTGCCTTGGGCGTAAAGCCCCGGCGGCGCATGCCGGACAGGGTGGGCATGCGCGGATCGTCCCAGCCGTCCACGTGTTTTTCATCCACCAGCAGCTTGAGTTTGCGCTTGCTGGTGATCAGGTAATTCACGTTCAGGCGTGAAAATTCATACTGGTGCGGCTGTGAGGGTGTGGGTAGATTATTGATGCACCAGTCATACAGTGGGCGGTGGTCCTCAAACTCCACCGTACAGATGGAATGGGTGACACCTTCGATGGCATCACCCTGCCCATGCGCATAGTCATAGGAGGGGTAGATGCACCATTTGTCTCCAGTCTGGTGGTGGCTGGCCTTTTTGATGCGGTACAGCACCGGATCCCGCAGGTTGATGTTGGGGGAGGCCATGTCGATGCGGGCGCGCAGTGAACGTGCCCCGTCGGCAAATTCGCCGTTTTTCATGCGCTCAAACAGCTCAAGGTTCTCCGCCACGCTCCGGTCCCGCCAGGGGCTGTTGCGGCCCGGCTCGGTCAGGGTACCCCGGTATTCACGCATCTGTTCGGCACTCAGGTCGCACACAAAGGCCCGGCCTTCCCGGATCAGGTAGAGTGCCCATTCATACAGCTGGTCGAAATAGTCCGAGCTGTAACGCACTGCGCCGTCCCAGTGATACCCCATCCATTCCACATCACGCTTGATGGATTCGACATATTCCAGGTCTTCCTTGACCGGGTTGGTGTCATCAAAGCGCAGGTTGCAGCTACCGCCAAATTTTTCTGCCAGTCCGAAGTTGATCCAGATCGATTTGGCATGCCCGATGTGCAGGTAGCCGTTGGGCTCGGGTGGAAAGCGGGTGCGGATGGTCGGGACCTTGCCGGACTCCAGGTCCTCGGTGATAATTTTTTCCAGAAAATGGGGTGGTCGGTTGTTTTCGGTCATGACTGGCGCTGCTTGTCTGATTCTTAAGCCCGAAAGCATACACCAAAGCCCTGAAAAAGGGGACAGGGGCCGGAAGGGACCGGGCTGTTTTTACGCCTGTTCATATTCTGGTGACGGGTTTTGTATGCTACTGTTTTCCCCTTTCGTCTGCCGGTAGCGGTTTTGGGAGGAGGCATGAAAGTGTTCGGGTTACTGGTGCTGATTCTGGTGACCGTGGGGGTGGTCAGTCTGCTGGTGCTGGGCATCCAGTCGCGTCAGGGGCAGCCACCCGGCCTGCTGAACGGGCATCTGCGCCCGTGTGTGGATAAACCCAACTGTGTCTGCAGCGAAACCGGTGGCAATGTGGCGCATTCGGTACCGCCGATTCCGGTTTCCGGCTTCGATTCCGGGCTGCTGGCGCGGGTGGAGCAGGCCGTGGCCGACATGGGGGGCCGGGTGGAGCAGGCGCAGGATAATTATCTGGCGGCAACTTTCCGCTCGGCCATTTTCGGTTTTGTGGATGATCTGGAATTACGCCTGGATAGCCGCCATGCCGTGCTGCATGTGCGTTCGGCCTCCCGGGTCGGTTACAGTGATTTGGGGGTGAACCGCAAGCGGGTGAAGGAATTGCGGCGACGTTTGATGACAACAGGAGAGACAACATGAAAAACAGGGTGTTGCTGGTAAGTGGCGGCAGCCGGGGTATCGGTGCAGCGACAGCGCGTCTGGCAGCGGAAGCCGGCTGGTCGGTCTGCATCAGTTATCACCGCCAGGAGGCACAGGCACGTGCCGTGGTGGAGGAGATCGAATCCATCGGCGGGCGGGCGCTGGCCCTGAAAGCGGATGTGGGGCGGGAGGCAGATGTACTGGACCTGTTTGAGCAGCTGGATCAGGCGTTCGGCACCCTGTCGGGGCTGGTCAACAATGCCGGCATCCTGGAGCCGCAGATGCGGGTGGAAGGCATGCAGGCGGCACGGCTGGCCCGGGTCTTCAATGTCAATGTGCTGGGCAGCTTTCTGTGTGCCCGCGAGGCGGTACGGCGCATGTCCACCCGCCATGGGGGGCAGGGTGGGGCGATCGTCAACCTTTCGTCCATGGCCGCACGCCTGGGTTCACCCAACGAGTATGTGGATTATGCCGCCGCCAAGGGAGCCATCGACAGCTTTACCATCGGCCTGTCGAAAGAGGTGGCTGCCGAGGGCATCCGGGTAAATGCCGTGCGCCCGGGCCTGATCCATACCGATATCCATGCCAGCGGGGGTGAGCCGGGCCGGATCGAGCGTCTCAAGGGGTCGGTACCCATGGGGCGGGGCGGACGGGCTGAAGAGGTGGCCCGTGCCATCCTGTGGCTGCTGTCGGATGAGGCTTCCTATACCACGGGCAGCTTTATCGACGTGTCCGGCGGGCGCTGAGAGCCGGCATGCCACTCGCCTTGCTGCTGTATACGGCGCTGGCACTGCTGGCGTTTGCCGGCAATTCGGTCCTGTGCCGACTGGCGCTCGGGGCCGGGCACATTGATGCAGCCGGTTTCACGCTGGTACGCCTGGGCTCCGGCATCGGGGTACTGCTACTGCTGGTACTGCTGCATCACCGGGGCCGACGCCCCCCGGTCGGCGGCAGCTGGCTGGCAGCACTGTATCTGTTTACCTATGCGGTCACGTTTTCCTGGGCCTATCTGTCGCTGGATACCGGGACCGGAGCACTGATCCTGTTTGCCGCCGTGCAGCTGAGCATGATCGGGGTCAGTCTGTGGTCCGGGATGCGTCCGGGCCGGCTGGAATGGCTGGGGCTGCTGGTGGCCCTGTGCGGTTTTGTGTATCTGGTACTGCCCGGCCTGAGCACCCCTTCCTGGCACGGTTTCCTGCTCATGAGCCTGGCGGGGGTGGCCTGGGGTGCCTATACCCTGCGCGGGCGCGGCTCCCGCAATGCCCTGAATGACACGGCCTGGAACTTTCTGCGCACCCTGCCGCTGCTGGTACTGCTGTGGCTGGCAAGCTGGCCGCAATTGCAGGCCGACAGTACCGGTCTGCTGCTGGCAGTCCTGTCGGGTGGGGTGACCTCGGGGCTGGGGTATGCGCTCTGGTATGCCGCACTGCCGGGGCTGGGTGCCACGCAGGCCGCAGTACTGCAGCTGTTGGTGCCGGTACTTTCCGCGCTGGGCGGGGTGCTGTTTACCGGTGAGGTGCTGAATTTCCGGCTGGTACTGGCTTCGGTACTGGTGCTGGGCGGGATCATGCTGGTACTGCTGGGACGGCAACGGGGGTGAGGCCGCAACATAAAGAAACCATCCGGTGGAGGAAGGTCCGGATGGTCATGGTTAACCGGAAAAAGCGAATGGTCAGGCAAACGGGACCACGGTTGTTGTGGTTTTTATGGTTAGGGGGTCATGGCCTTTTGTTCTTGTTCTTGTTCTGGGCCTGGTCCCGTTTTCCTGTTGGCCTTCCTGGCCGGCCGGTTGTTGTTATTGGAATTTCCGGCTTCCCAGACTGCGGGTACCTGTTGTTCTTGTTATTGGCACCCTTGTCTGTTGTTCTGGAGACAGGTTACGAAATGTTGGCCTGCTTAAAAAGTAATGTTTACCGTTAGTCGGTAAAAAATTACACATTATGACGGCAGCCCGCATCAGGGCTGGATGGGCGCTGGGGGTTAGCTGACGGCAGGTACCGGCGTTATACCGGATTTTTCACCTGGGATGCGGGGCCGGCTTATGATCCCGGCCCCGTGACGGCAGGAATGGGTTGCCGTGTTTTCAAAGGCGTTTGAGCAGCTCCAGGTCCGGGTAGCCGTCTGCCGGCAACCCCAGCTGTTGCTGTGCGGCCTGACTGGCGGTCCGGGTTTCTTCACCGATAATGCCATCAACCTTGGTGATGCGCTGTCCACGGGCACGGAGCCTGCTCTGCACCTGTTTGACCTGATCCATGCTTAGTGGTTTTACCGTGCCATTGCCCCGGCGCATGGGGCCGGCCCCGGCCAGTCGGGTGGCGAAATAGGCGGCGGTGGTGGAGTAGACCGAGGATTCGTTCCACTTCAGGTACACATCAAAGTTGGGATAGGCCAGAAATGCCGGCCCCTTGCGCCCCATGGGCAGCAGCAGGGCCGCAGAGCCCGTACCCTTGAGTGCACCACCGCTGGCACTTCTGACGCCCTGCTGGACCCACTGGGCAATCGGCAGTTTGCGGCTACCGGACAGTGACCAGTCCATGTCGGCCGGTACCCGTACTTCCTGCAGCCAGGGCTGGCCGGCGCGCCAGCCTTCCTGACGCAGCATGTTGGCAGCCGAAGCCAGCGCATCGGCGCTGGAGCGGATCAGGTCACGCTTGCCGTTGCCGTCAAAATCCACCGCATACTTGTCATAACTGCTGGGCAGGAACTGCAGCTGCCCCAGTTCGCCAGCCCAGGCCCCTTTCATGCTGGATACCTGCTGATCACCCCGCTGGATCAGGCGCAGGGCGGCGATCACTTCCGGCTGGAACAGTTGCGGACGGCGGCAGTCCCAGGCCAGGGTGGCCACCGAGCGCAGGGTGGAGTCCGAGCCGGTATTGGCCCCGAAATCACTTTCCAGCCCCCAGAAGGCAGCCAGCACCGGGCCGGGTACGCCGTACTGCTGTTCAATGCGCCGGAACAGGCCCGCCTGCTTTTTAAGCTGGCTGCTGCCGGTTTTGAGCCGGTAATCGGCCACTTTTTTACCGGCGAAGGTCAGAAAGTCCTGGGCAAACACCTTCTGGGAGCGGTCCCGCTTCAGGACACTGTTGTCGGGCGTGATGCTGTGCATGGCCTGATCATAGACCGCAGGCCGGATACCGGCAGCCAGGGCCTGGGGCCGGAAGCTGGTGACCCAGTGATTGAAATCCATGCTGTTGCGGCATTCTGCCTGGGCAAGGGGGCTGGCCAGGACTGAGGCCGCCAGGGCCGTTATTGTCAGTAATCGCATAAACCTTTCCGTGAAATTTCCATGAAATTGAGGGTGTGAACTGTCAGGCGATAATGCACGGGTATCACCGTGCCGTGCACCGGGCCTGATATAATGGCCCGACCACAACAGATCAGGAAACCCGCATGAGTGCAGCAAACGTGTTCCAGCTCAAAACCGCCTACCAGCCTGCGGGGGATCAGCCGGATGCCATCCATGCGCTGGTTGACGGTCTGGAGCAGGGACTCCTACACCAGACACTGCTGGGCGTGACTGGTTCCGGAAAAACCTTCACCATGGCCAATATTATCGAAAGAACCCAGCGTCCGGCCATCATTCTGGCGCATAACAAAACGCTGGCCGCCCAGCTTTACGGGGAAATGCAGGCATTTTTCCCGGACAATGCCGTGGAATATTTCGTGTCCTATTACGATTATTACCAGCCGGAAGCCTATGTGCCGTCACGCGACATCTACATCGAAAAGGACGCCTCCATCAATGACCATATCGAGCAGATGCGCCTGCTGGCTTCGCGCAACCTGTTCGAGCGTCCGGATGTCATTATCGTGGCCACGGTATCCTCCATCTATGGTCTGGGTGATCCGGAGTCCTATCTGAAGATGCGCCTGATTCTGGCGCGCGGCGACCGGACCGATGAGCGTACCCTGCTGCGGCGGCTGGCCGAGATGCAGTATACCCGCAATGACCTGGACCTGCAGCGTGGTACCTTCCGGGTGCGGGGCGAGGTGATCGACGTGCATCCGGCGGAGTCAGACAAGGAAGCGATCCGCATCGAAATGTTCGATGGCGAGATCGAGCAGCTGAGTTATTTTGATCCGCTGACGGGTGAGGTCCTGCGCCGGGTGCCGAGTCTGACGGTCTATCCCAAGACCCACTACGTCACTCCGCGTGAGGTGCTGCTGGGTGCGGTCGAGCATATCCGCGCCGAGCTGCGTGAGCAGCTGGCCCGGCTGCGCGATGCCGGCAAGCTGGTGGAGGCCCAGCGCTTGGAGCAGCGCACCCTGTATGACCTCGAGATGATCATGGAGACCGGTTACTGTTCCGGGATCGAGAATTACTCGCGTTATCTGTCCGGACGTGCACCCGGTGAGCCGCCACCGTGCCTGTTCGACTACCTGCCCCGCAATGCCATCGTGTTCATTGACGAGTCGCATGTGACCATCCCGCAGTTCGGCGGCATGTACAAGGGCGATTATTCTCGCAAGAGCACGCTGGTGGCGTATGGCTTCCGGCTGCCATCGGCGGTGGACAACCGCCCCTTGCGCTTTGACGAATTTGAGCGGTTGCTGACCCAGGCCATCCATGTGTCCGCCACGCCCGGTACCTATGAGCTGGAGCATGCCGACAATATCGCCGAGCAGGTGGTGCGCCCGACCGGGCTGGTGGATCCGGAAGTGGAAGTCAGGCCGGTACTGTCCCAGGTCGATGACGTGATGTCGGAAATCACCGAACGGGCGGCGCGTAATGAACGGGTGCTGGTCACCACCCTGACCAAGCGCATGGCGGAAGACCTGACCGATTACCTGATGGAGCATGATGTCCGGGTGCGCTACCTGCACTCGGACATTGACACCGTGGAGCGGGTCGAGATCATCCGCGACCTGCGCCGGGGCGAATTTGATGTGCTGGTGGGCATCAACCTGCTGCGTGAGGGGCTGGACATTCCCGAAGTGTCACTGGTGGCGATTCTGGATGCCGACAAGGAAGGTTTCCTGCGTTCCGAGCGCTCGCTGATCCAGACCATCGGACGCGCGGCCCGTCATGTCGATGGCAAGGCCATCCTGTATGCCGACACCGTCACCGATTCCATGCGCCGGGCCATTCAGGAAACCGAACGCCGGCGCGCCAGACAGATGGCCTATAACGAAGTGCATGGCATCACCCCGACCAGTATCAACAAGCGTATCGCTGACGTGATGGAGGGGGCCTATGCCCATGCCAGACGGGGAGGCAGGGGCCGCAAGCACGAAACGGAATCGGCGCTGGCTGAAGATGCGGCACAGTACATGGGCATGACCCCGGATCAGGCGGTAAAACGGATCAAGAAACTGGAAACGGACATGCTGGAGCATGCCCGGAATCTGGAGTTTGAGAAGGCTGCCGGTGTACGCGACCAGATTGCCGCCATCCGTGCCAGGGTGTTCGGTCTTGCCTGAAACTGGTTTACACTGTGGGGACAGGCCCGCTGTCTGTCCGCCATTTCCCGGAGTGTTTATGTATCCCGTGATCCGTCTGCTGACCACCCTTGTCCACAGCCATTATCGTCCGGCGCTGGCGCTGGATGCGGTGGACGAGATTCATTTCTACTGCCGGCCCTGGGACCTGGATTTCTTTGCCGAGATGAACAACGGGCGGGCCTTGACCCTTTATGATCTGGGGCGCTTCAGTCTGGCGGTACGGACCGGGCTGGGGCGGGTGCTGCGTACCCGTCGCTGGGGACTGGCCGTGGCCGGCAGCGCAATCCGGTACCGCAGGCGCGTGCATCTGTTCAACCGGGTCAGTTTACGGACCCGTGTGCTGGGTGTGGACGAACGCTGGTTTTATATCGAGCAGTCCATGTGGGTGCGCGGGCAGGCGGCATCTTCCGTGGTCATGCGTACCTGTGTAACCGACAAGGGGCGCATGCTGCCGGCGGCACAGGTGCTGGAAGCCATGGGCATGGCCGGCAGGAGCCTTGCCCTGCCGGACTGGGCTGCGGGGATGTTTGCTGCCGCCAGCCAGCGCCCGTGGCCACCGCAAATCTGAACCGGTATCGGTCGTGTCCGTGAGGAGGAAGCAGGTTCAATGAGGAAAGGTGGCTGTCCCGGCCCATCCGCCCGCTGGGGTATGGCGGGCAGCGGGATCGATCAGCTCTGCTACCCGGATGCGGATGCCGACAGCTGTGGTGTGCGCCTGCCGGAGTGTTGTGTGGCCTCGGCGGATAACGGTTCGGTGTGGGTGGCATTCTGATGGTCCGGTGCGAAAGGATTCAGCGCCTCCCGCAGCAGGCCCACAAAGGCCTTGACCTTGGGCGTGACCCCGAGCTGGGACGGGTACACGGCATACAGGGGGGTTGGTGGTGAGGCCCAGTGCGGCAGTATCCGCACCAGCCGGGCATCGTTACCGATCGGGCGGGTACAGAAATAATCGGGGAGCAGGGCGATGCCGCTGCCGCTGGCCACCAGCAGCTGCAGGGCGGTGAAGTCATTCACGCTCGCTACCGGGTTGATGCGGATCTCCTGCTGCCGGGCTGCCTGTTGCAGGACCCAGACATTGGGGGTGATCATGTTGCCCAGTGCCAGACAGCGGTGCTGCAGCAGCGCTTCGGGCTGTTCCGGCGTGCCGTGCTGCTGCAGGTAACCACGGGCGGCATACAGGTGCAGGGTATATTGCCCCACCCGCTGGGCCACCAGGGTTGAATCGGGCAGGGGGCCGGTCTGCACTGCCACGTCAATGGCTTCATTGCGCAGGTCAAAGGGCCGTTCGGACAGTATCAGCTCCACCTGGACCTGGGCATACCGGGCCAGATAGGCCGGCAGCAGGCCGGTGATCAGCTGTTGCCCCAGTGTCACCGGGGCACTGATGCGCAGGATGCCGCGGGGCACTTCCAGCTGGTAGTCCATGCAGCGGTCGGCTTCTTCCGCCGCCTGCACCATGCGCCGGCAGTGGCGCAGGTACAGGGCACCGGCCTCGGTCAGGCGCAAGCTGCGGGTATTGCGCTCCATCAGCCGTGTTCCCAGACGCTGTTCCAGCCGCATCAGCCGCCGGCTGACATTGGATTTGGGCAGTCCGGTACGGCTGGCTGCCAGGGTCAGGCTGCCGGCATCGGCAATGGCAACGAAGATCGCCATGTCATTCAGGTCACGTAATGTTGTTTCATTCATGAGACACTGTTTTTCATTTAACAGGATTAATCCATGGATGAAATAATAGTAGAATACTCCCCATGAACTCAATCGGAAATTCAGGAGAATTCATCATGAGTGAGAAAAAACTGAATCGTATCCTGCGTGCACCTGCCGGCCACTGGGTCGGAGACGGTTTTCCGGTACGCAGCATGCTGTCCTACAACAACGGTCTGGACACACTGCAAAGCCCGTTCCTGCTGCTGGATTATGCCGGGCCGCACGAGTTCCCGCCCACCGAGCGTCGACTGGGTGTGGGGCCGCATCCGCACCGGGGTTTTGAGACCGTGACCGTGGTCTATGATGGTGAAGTGGAACACCGCGATTCTTCCGGGGCCGGTGGTAAAATCGGCAAGGGGGATGTGCAGTGGATGACCGCCGCCAGCGGGGTGGTGCATGAGGAGTTTCATGGACGTGACTTTGCACACCGGGGCGGGCGTTTTGAAATGATCCAGCTCTGGGTCAACCTGCCCGCAAAAGACAAAATGAACCCGCCGGGTTATCAGGGCATCCTCGACAGCGACATTCCGGTGGCGGAACTGGCTGACGGGCAAGGCCGGGTGCGGGTGATCGCCGGTGAGTTCGACGGACAGCGCGGGCCGGCACATACCCACACCCCGATCAACATGTGGGACATGCGCCTGCATGCCGGCGCGAGTCTGGAGCTGGAGGTACCGGAGGGGCATTCCACCGTGCTGCTGGTGCTGAAGGGGCAGGTCAGTCTGGGCGGGGAGGCAGAAACCGTGCAGGCCAATGAAGTGGCACTGTTCGAGCATGCCGGCAGCCGCATCCGGCTGCAAAGTCCGGCGGATGCCACGGTGCTGCTGCTGACCGGTGAGCCGCTGAACGAGCCGGTGGTAGGTTACGGGCCGTTCGTGATGAATACCCAGGCGGAAATCCGTCAGGCTTTCCAGGACTACAACAGCGGCAGCATGGGACGGCTCTGAGGCGACGGCGACCCGAAACAGGCTGCATTGCACCCATTTTGTGCTGCTGTGCGGCAAACCGGGCTGTCAGGGTGCATGTGATGCAGGTTGTCTGGCCGGAGTTTTCTACAAATCGTTAATTTTCAATTACATAAAATTCTGGCATGGCATTTGCTTATATCAGCATGACAGCGGTTCACACTGAATGCAAAGTTATAAAATAAGCACTGCTAGTGCAATGCCGTGTGAACAGGCTGGGTAACGCAATACCCCGGTACCGGTTGGGCTCCTCATCCTCCTCCATCTCCTCCAACAACCGGTATCGGGGGCCTTTTCCGGGTCCCTGATGTTGTCATCCGTCAGCTTTCTGTCAGCGACTGCTGGCGGCATTGCTGCCGGAATGCTGCATGATCGGGGGAAGGGCGGGTAGAATGACCGTCTGCAGGCTGTCACCGGCAGCCTGATACCCTTGTCCGTAAAAGATGTCGCCATGAGCCGAAAGATCGCCCTTATCATCCTGATTGCCGTGCTGATGACCGGCTTTTTTCAGTTTGACCTGCCGCAGTATTTTTCCCTGAACTTCATCAAGGTCCGCCAGCAGGCGTTTGCAGATTATTACGCCAGCCACGTTGTTGCCACCCTGCTGGGATTCTTCGGGGCCTATGTCGGTGTCACGGCCCTGTCGTTACCGGGAGCCGCGGTCATGACCGTGCTGGCCGGGGCCCTGTTCGGGCTGGAAACCGGGGTGATTGTGGTTTCCTGCGCCAGCACCCTCGGGGCCACACTGGCATTTCTGGTTTCACGCTACCTGCTGCGGGAGCGGCTGGAAGCCCGTTATGCCGAGCGCCTGCAGCTTATCAATGCCGGGCTGGCCCAGGAAGGTGCCTTCTACCTGTTTGCCCTGCGTCTGGTGCCGCTGTTTCCGTTTGTTCTCATCAACCTGCTGATGGGCGTAACCCGCCTGCCGGTGCTGACTTTTGCCTGGGTGAGCCAGCTGGGAATGCTGGCTGGCACCATTGCTTATGTGTACGCCGGTACCCGGCTGGGGCAGCTGGATTCACTGGCCGGCATCCTGTCACCGGGGTTGCTGTCGGCTTTTGCCGTGCTGGGACTGCTGCCCCTGCTGACGCGGCGGGTACTGGCACAGCTGTGCGCCCGGCGAGTGTATCGGGGGTTTAACAGGCCCAGGCGCTTTGCTTATAACCTGATCGTGATCGGGGCCGGGGCCGGCGGGCTGGTCGCCGCCTATATCGCGGCTGCAACCCGGGCCAGGGTGGTGCTGATTGAAAAGCAGGCCATGGGCGGCGATTGCCTCAACAGCGGCTGTGTGCCGAGCAAGGCCCTGATCCGTGCTGCCAAAGCGCTGCATGCGGTCAGGACCGCCGATACCTATGGAATCCGGACCCGCGTGCCCGAGGTGGATTTTCCTGCCGTAATGGCACGGGTCCGGGAGGTGATCCGCAGCATTGCGCCGCATGATTCGGTTGAGCGTTATACCGCCCTCGGGGTGACGTGCATTCAGGGTGAGGCGCAGGTCCTTGATCCCTGGCGGGTGCGGGTGAACGGACAGACACTCACGGCGCGCAGTCTGGTGCTGGCCACCGGGGCACACCCGCAGGTTCCGGCCATTCCGGGGCTGGAGCAGGTGCCATATCTCACCAGCGAGACGGTCTGGGGGCTGGAGGCACTGCCGCCCAGCCTGCTGGTACTCGGAGGCGGACCGGTCGGCTGTGAGCTGGCGCAGGCATTTGCCCGGCTGGGGTCACGGGTGACACTGGTGGAAAGGGAACCGCGTCTGCTGGTGCGTGAGGATGTCGCGGTCAGTCGCCGCATTCAGGCGCATTTCGAGGCTGAAGGGATGACGGTACTGACCGGGCATCATGCCCGGGCATTTGGCCGGGATCAGGAGGGTTACTGGCTGCACTGTGCGCATCAGGACGGGACACGGCGCATTGTATTCGGGCAGGTATTGCTGGCGCTGGGGCGCAGGGCCCGTGTGACCGGTTTCGGACTGGAAAGCCTGGGGCTGGCACTGCGGGACAACGGCACGTTGCAGGCGGATGCCTTTCTGGCGACTCGTTTTCCCAATATTTTTGTGGCCGGTGATGTGACCGGCCCGTATCAGTTCACCCATGTGGCCGCACATCAGGCCTGGTATGCCAGCGTGAATGCCCTGTTCGGACTGCTGCATCGCTTCCGGGTCGATGAGCGCGTGCTGCCCCAGGTGACGTTCACCGATCCGGAAGTGGCGCGGGTCGGCCTCAATGAGCAGGAGGCACAGGCCCAGGGCATTCCCTATGAGCTCACCGTTTATGAGCTGGCGGAACTGGATCGCGCCATTGTGGACGGGAATGCCGAAGGTGTGGTGCGGGTGCTGACAGTACCGGGCCGGGATCGCATTCTGGGGGCGACACTGGTGGGTCAGGGGGCCGGGGAGCTGCTGAATGAATTTGTGCTGGCAATGAAATGGAAACTGGGCCTCAACAAGCTGCTGGCGACCCTCCGTCCCTATCCGACCCTGAGTGAAGCCGGCAGGTATGCCGCCGGCAACTGGAAACGGGCCCATGCCCCCGAACGGCTGCTGGTCTGGGTGGCCCGTTTCCACGCCTGGCGGCGCGGGGCGGAATAGGGGGCTACATCAGGGTACGGCTATCGTCCGGTATCACCTGTCCCACCAGCCTCGGCATGGCCAGGAAGGCGTTGTAGAGCTGGTTGGCCCATTCCTGCCGGATGGACAGCAGGTAGGGGTGCTCGGCTTCCATCTGGTAGTGCTGGTAGGTGAACTGGTCGGCCTGATAGCACAGCACTTCAATCGGTGGCCCGACACTGGCATTACTTTTCATGGTGGAGTCCATGGAAATCAGCGAGCAGATGGCCGCATCCTCCAGCGAGGTATCCCGGGCCAGGAAGCGGTCCAGCACCGGCTTGCCGTATTTGCTTTCCCCGATCTGCAGGTAGGGGGTTTCTTCCGAGGTGGTGATGTGGTTGCCCTGCGCATAGATCATGTAAATGCGCGGCGGGCGGCCCCGGATCTGGCCACCGAGGATCAGGGTGGCATCGGCAATGAAACCGTTGTTTTCATTGTACTTGCGGATTTTCTGCACCAGCACGTTGCCGATGTAATCAGCCGCATCGGCCATGTAGGCCATGGTATTGACATTAACTGCCACACCTTCCTCCACATCCCGCGTCACCTGATGCACCACGGCCTGGGTGGTGGCGAGGTTTCCGGCGCTCAGGAGCACCAGAAAGCGGTCGGGATTGGATTTGCAGATATGCATCTTGCTGTAGGTACTGACGCTGTCAATGCCTGCATTGGTGCGGGAATCAGAAGTCAGGACCAGACCGGAGTCCAGTGAAATGCCGATACAGTAGGTCATGTGGAATTATGCTTATGCCGGAGATGAAGAGCGGATACGATATGCGAAACACCCTCGGGGTGTCCAGTGCAGGAAGCACCCTGCCGGTGCTTCACGGGTAATCTTTACGGTTACAGCGGCAACGCGTGTTCCAGAAGGATTCTGCAGTCCACACCCGGTGGCAGCTCACCGGTGTGGCATGAGACATGGAGTTTCCTCCCTGTGCCGGCCTATGCGGGGTCCTTGCTGATGCGATCCACCCACAGGACCGTGGCCCCGGCCACCCCGACCGGCATGACCAGAAAATTCACCACCGGAATCGCCGTCATCAGGGTCAGCGCACCGCCAAAGCCGAGCGCATGGGCGCGCTGGCGTTTCAGGACCTGGAGTTCATCCTGAAAATACAGCTCATGATTGCCCATGGGATAATCCACATATTCAATCGCCAGCATCCAGGCACCATACAGCAGCCATGCGAACGGTGCGATCAGGTTTACACCCGGAATCACCGTAATGAGCAGGATCAGCAGCAGCCATTTGCCCATGTACCAGAGTTTGCCCAGCTCGCTGCGGAAAGTGCGTGCCGCAATGCCGGGCAGGGTGGCCAGCCCGCCGAATGCCGGCAGCGGCTGGCCCTTGAGGTGTTTTTCGATACGTTCGGAGAGCATGGCATTGAACGGCGCGGCAATCAGGTTGGCCAGCAGGCTGAAGCCGTAAAATACGGCGAAGAAGATCACGACCACAAACAGCGGCCACAGAATGTAGCGCAGCCAGCTCAACCAGTCCGGCAGCAGGTGCTGCATCCAGTAATCGGCCTGCTGCTCAGCCAGCCAGATGCCGCCGGCAAACAGCAGGATGTTGATCAGCAGGGGAATGGCCACAAACCCACGAATGCCTTTGCGGGTCAGCAGGCCCAGCCCCCTGAAAACATAACTGAAACCACGGATCAGACCGGTCATGTCCGCTTGCTCCCGTAGTTACTGGCTGTTGCTGTTCATGGTGTCCGGGTGTGCCTGTGTTGCAGCACCAGAGGCTGAAGCTGGTGGCTGGGCCTGCAGATGGTCAGCGGCCATGGCTGCCGGATTCATGGGTGCATTATTGGCTGGCGGCTGCATGGCGTTGATGTCGCGCACTTCAAACACGACTGCAACCTCGCCGGCTTTTTCAAACTGCAGGGTGCCGGCATGCTCTGCGCCAGCCTGCAGTGGTTCCTTGAGGCCGATGAACATGAGATGATAGCCGCCCGGTCTGAGCTCCACACGGCCCCCGGCGGGAATTTCCAGACCGTTTTCCAGCTGGCGCATTTTCATGACACCATCCGTCATGTGCATTTCATGGACTTCCACCGTCTCGGCAAAGTCAACCTGACCACCGGTCAGGCGGTCGGCAGTATCCGCATTATTGGTCACGCTCAGAAATCCGCCACCAACGGCAGCTGCAGGCGGAGTGGTGCGGGTATAGGGGTCGGTGATCACCAGCGTACCGGCCTGATATTCACGGGCCTGGGCAGGGTGCAGCAGGGTGAGGCCGAGCAGGGCGGTCAAAGTCAGTTGTTGCAGGGATGGTTTCATGGTGTTTCTCCTTAATCCGTTATGGCGCAGTCCTGATGCAGACGGGTTTTACTGCAGCCGGGCCGGGCTGTCAAACCGGATTCACCCGGAACCCTGCCGGCAGGAGACAGGATGCGCTGTACCCGCCACGGGGGGAGCAGGTATCATGTATCATGTCGGCCATGGATGAGGCAGGTGCATGAACAACCCGGTTTCCGGACAGAGCGTCAGGTGTTGAGCAGGGCAGTAGCGGTTTTGCTGGGCTGGCTGCTGCTGGTGCCTGTAACCATGGCAACCACCCTGTATCCGGCCATCGGGCCGGAAAGCAGCCGTCTGCACATCCTGTCATCAACTGACGAGGCTGCAATGCTGTTTCTGGTGCAGGATTTCCAGCAACTTTATCCCGGTGTGGCGGTGGAATATCTGGAGCTCAGCTCCCTGCCTCTGTTTGAGCGTTTCATCCATGAGCAGGGCCGGGGTGAGGTCGGCAGTGATCTGGTGATCAGTTCGGCCATGGACCTGCAGATCCGGCTGGTGAATGACGGCATGGCGGCCACACATGAACTCGACGGGCTGGACTGGCTGCCGGAATGGGCGCAGTGGCGCGGACAGGCCTTCGGATTCACCTGTGAGCCGGCCGTGATGATCTACAACCGCCGGCTGTTACCCGCCACACAGGTGCCCCGGAACCGTTTTGAACTGATTGAGCTGCTGCGCGGTCAGCAGCAGCACTTTCAGGGACGGGTGGGTACCTATGATATTGCCCGCAGCGGTCTGGGCTACCTGTTTGCCAGCCAGGATGCCCAGCAGGCCAGTACCTGGGGCCGGCTGCTGGAAAACCTGAGCCAAGTGCAGGCGCGCCTGTATGACAGTTCCCGTGACATGCTGGAGGACGTGCGCTCTGGCCGGCTGCTGCTGGCTTATAACGTGCTGGGTTCCTACGCCCGTTCATGGCTGGATGAGTATCCGGAACTGGGCCTGATCCTGCCACAGGATTATGTACTGGTGATGTCGCGCGTTGCATTTGTGCCGCTGCAGGCACCCCATCCGGAAATGGGGCATCGCTTTCTGGATTACCTGTTGTCCCTGCGCGGGCAGCAGGTACTGGCGCAGCAGGCACGGCTGTTTTCCATCCATCCGGGTGTCAGGGGAGAAATTACCTATCACAGTCTGCAGGAAGCGACCCGCAACCGGGGGCCGCTGAAGCTGATCCGCCTGGGACCAGCCTTGTTGACGTATCAGGATCAGCTGAAAAAGCGCCATTTCCTGACTGACTGGGAGCGGATCATGCCCAGCCAGTGAGTGACTGCTGGTTTTTGGGGAGCGGAAGGGGGGAGTTGGCAAAGGCAGTGGTAAAAAACGTTTCTTTAATTTAACATAATCAACATTATGCGCATAAATACCTGAATCAGACAGATACACGCCCTGAAACGCCTTGTTTTCCGTACTTTCAGGCACCAAGAGACGGGTATTCAGTGGTATTTCCTTGTATTTCAATGGAAAAATGAAAAAAACTGGCATCGACAGCGTGGATTTGCCAGTATCTGAACGCTGGAACGCTGGAACGCTGG
>JAGRJD010000029.1:33597-47272 GCA_020442915.1 Thiothrix sp.
GAACGCTGGAACGCTGGAACGCTGGTGTTGGTATTCTGGATGTTCCCCTGACGGCAAGGCCATTCCTGATACCGCCCTTGAATTTAACATAATCCATAAATCACCAACGGTGCCACTGAGCCTGCTTTACCGGATTTGCATCCGGCCTTCCGATACCCTACGCTCATGCAGATGAACAACTCTGCTGCACACTTTCCATGCCATCACTGGATACCCTGATCAACGCATTTGTGACCCTGTTCGTCACCATCGACCCGATCGGGACTGCCCCGATTTTTCTGGGCCTGACCGCCGGCATGACCCGCCCTGCCCGGCGTGCAGTGGTCCTGCGTGGCGTCCTGGTTGCCTCCCTGGTCCTGCTGCTGTTTGCTTTTACCGGCACCGGCATCCTGGATACCCTCGGTATTACCATCAATGCCTTCCGGGTGGCTGGCGGCCTGCTGCTGTTCTATACCGCCTTTGAAATGCTGTATGCCAAACGTCAGGAGCGCAAGGTCCAGCTGTCCGAAGCTGCCCTGCGCGACCATATTGCCAATCTGGCCGTGTTCCCGCTTGCCATTCCCCTGCTGGCCGGACCCGGTGCGATTTCCGCCACCATCATCCTCTCTTCCCAGCTTTCAGGGTCGGGTGGTGGACACTGGGCCGGTGCCGGCCTGCTGAGCCTGATCATCCTGCTGCTGATGGGCGTGGCAGGTGTGCTCCTGATGGCGGCGGATGTGGTGGACAAATACCTGGGTAATACCGGTCGCATGGTGCTGACCCGGCTGCTGGGGGTACTGCTGGCGGCCCTTTCGGTACAATATGTCGCTGACGGTATCCATGGCCTGATCAGCGGCCAGTAGGCGTCGGGGGGGGGGGCAGCCAGCCGCACTGGCCACCCTGCCCTTGTCTCCGGGCATCCACACCCCCGTCCGCCATCTGTCCGGCGGCATGATGAAAAGGAACTGATATGAAAAAATGGCTGACCGGAACCACCCTGCTCCTTAGCCTCCTGGCACTGGCCTTTTTCGGCCTGCGCTGGCTGGCCAATGCAAGCCTTAAACCCGAGCCGGAACCGGTACCGCAGGTGACGGTGGATACCACCACGCCCCTGTATCAGGCCCTGAGTACCCCACTCGCCCGGACCGGGCCGGAAAACTCCCTGTTCCTGCCCATGGGGAATGCGCACCTGGCCCTGCTGATCCGCATGGAGCTGGCCCGCCAGGCGACCAGCACCCTGGATCTGCAGTATTACCTGTTCCATGATGATGATGCCGGGCGGGCTATGTTGGCGGCACTGGTGGAGGCGGCTGATCGTGGGGTCAAGGTGCGTCTGTTGCTGGATGACATGGATATGGCGGGTGGGCGAGACCGCTTGTTTCTGCGCCTGATGCAGGAACATCCCAACCTTGTGGTGCGTATTTTCAATCCGCTGTATTACCGCCGTTTCCGGCCACTGGATTTTGTGGTGCGTTTCCCGAACTCCTCCCGGCGCATGCACAACAAATCCTTCACGGCTGACGGGATTGTGACTGCGGTCGGTGGCCGCAATATCGGCAACGAGTATTTTGAAGTCAACACGGAAATCGGATTTGTTGATCTGGACGTGCTGGCGGCAGGTCCGGTTGCCGCCGAGGTCAGCCAGGAGTTCAATGCCTACTGGTACAGCGGCCTTGCTTTGGCGCTGGACCGGTTTTCAACACCGGCGGACGATGCCGGCTATCAGCCCTGGTCTGCAACCCTGTCCGGTGTGCTGCAGGAGTACCGGACCGAAATGGAAAAGCGCCAGGTTGACCAGGTCATCAGCCGGCTGGTGCACGACAGCGGAGGCATTTTTACTGGCAAGGGGCTTGTCATTTATGACCGCCCGGACAAGGTGCTGTCGGGGCTGCTGGATGAAAGTGGCTGGCTGTACCCCAGAATCAGCGCGTTGATGCGCTCCAGCCGCCAGGAGCTGATGATTGTTTCGCCCTACTTCATTCCCGGCAACCACGGTACAGCCATGCTGGGCGAGCTGGTGCGCCAGGGCGTCAAGGTCACGATCCTGACCAATTCGTTTGCTGCCAATGATGTGGTGGCCGTACATTCCGGGTACATGGACTATCGCCGCCAGTTGCTGGAAGCCGGTGTCAGCCTGTACGAGCTCAAGTCGACCCGCAGTGGGATGCAGGAGCATGATTACAGCTTTCTGGGTTCACAGCACTCCAGCCTGCACGCCAAAACCTTCATGATTGACCGGAAACGTACCTTTGTCGGCTCCTTCAACCTTGATCCGCGCTCGGCAGTCCACAATACCGAGATGGGTGTGGTTTTCGACAATGTGGATTACTGCGAGGCGGCTCTCCGGCAGGGACAGGCCTTGCTGGGTCAGGCAGCCTATGAAGTCCGGCTGACACCGGGGGGCAAGCTGCAATGGATCGACCGGCAGACGGAAAACGGCCAGACCACCGAGGTGGTCTACGATACCGAACCGGATACCACCTGGTATGGACGCCTGCTGGTGTATGTCATTTCCTGGCTGCCGGTGGAATGGCTGCTGTAGGCATCGGCGGGTGATCGCATGGTTTTCAGAAATGACATGACAGCCACGTGCCCTGCCCTTATAATACCATCTGTTGTTTCTGCACCAGGCATGATGCGCATCGGGGGTGACTTTGGCTTCGACGTGGATTACAAAACCTGGGGAGCATGCAGTGGGTGTGATGACCACTATAACAATAGTCACAAACAATAGTCGCAAACGACGACTCTTTCGCTCTCGCAGCTTAATAACCTGACGAGTGCTGTCTGACCGATGCCCTGCTTGTGGGGCGCGGGTTTCAGGCATCATCAGTACACAAGATCGTACCAATGCCTGTCCGGTGCTGCGGTACCAAAACCTTACGGACCAGCCTGCAAGCCAGCCTGTCAGTCGGCGGGATGCGGGTTAAACAAAAGACTCGACTAAGCATGTAGCGCCTTCAGGCAGAGGATTTGCGGACGGGGGTTCGACTCCCCCCACCTCCACCATGCCGCTTTCCCAAGTGGCACCCATTCTTCCCAAGCGGCCCTAGAAATCACGTATTTAGGGCCGTTTGTCTTCCATGACCTTCCCGGTTCTTCTCTATGAAGCCCAAACAAAACACGGTACATTTCCACGGTACAAGCAAAAAAACAGGAATCCTATACCGTGAAAAGAAACCTCACAGACACCGTTGCCAGAAACGCCAAACCAAAACCTGACGGTAAGCCAGCCAAATACACAGACGGGGGCGGGCTGTACCTACTTGCAAGGGCAGATAGCAAATACTGGCGATACGACTACACACACAACGGCAAGCGTAAAACGCTGGCACTGGGCATTTACCCGGACGTGGGCCTGAAGCTGGCACGGGAGAGGCATCAGGAAGCCCGTGAACTGCTAGCACAAGGCATTGATCCCTCACGGGACAAGCAGGCCAAGCAGGAAGCGGCTGTAATGGCAAACCGAAACACTTTTGAACTTGTGGCTCGTGAATGGCTTGCCAAGCAGACCGGGCGGCGCACAGAGCAAACACAGGCCGACATGCTGGCCAGGCTGGAAAATCACGTTTTCCCATGGATCGGCAGGATTTCAATTGCTGATGTTCACCAGAGGGACGTGATGAAATGCCTGCAGCGTCTCGTTGATGCGGGAAAGCTGGCATCAGCCAAGAAAATGAAGATTGCCATTGGGCAGGTATTCAAATATGCCATGTCAACCGGCAGGACTGAAAAGAATCCTGTTCTACTACTGCCGGAGGAAGCCGTTCCAGCAGTCAAGGAAAACAGCCATGCAGCAATTCTCAACCCGAAAGAGATTGGGGGATTGATGCGGGCTATCTCTGTCTATGACGGCAGCACAGCGACACAGACGGCATTACAGCTATCTGCCTACCTGTTTCAACGTCCGGGGGAGATACGGCACATGGAGTGGTCTGAAGTCGATCTCGAACAGGGGCTATGGTCCATCCCCGGCAGCAAGATGAAAGCGGGAAATGACCATGTTGTTCCCCTGCCATCACAGGCAATCACCCTGCTGAAGGAAATCCAGCCGGTTACAGGCCGCTCCAGGTATGTTTTCCCCTCCATCCGAAGCAATGACCGGCCCATGAGTGAGAACACCGTCCGGCAAGCATTGCGGAACCTTGGCTATGAGAATGGAACCATGACTGCTCACGGATTCCGAAGCATGGCCAGTACATCGCTTTATGAAATGGGATTTTCTGCCGAACTGATTGAAAGGCAGTTGGCGCACACAATCGGTTCAAAAGTCAGGCGGGCATACGACAAGAGCAGGAACTTGCCGGAACGTGCAAGCATGATGCAGACATGGGCCGACCACTTGGACAGCTTGCGCGATGGTGCCGAAGTCATTCCGCTGTTCCGGAGCGCCTGAAACCTCCCTTCCCCAATGGACAGAAAGCCGGGTTCATCCCGGTTTTTTTGTGCCCGTAACCGGAAAAAAACCTCATCCCCCTATATCTATTTTTGCGGTTACACTGGTTACACCGGTTACAGTGTTGATTTTAAAGGAAAAAATGTGTAACCAGCCCGGTTACATTCTGGTTACACCGGTTACACAATTGATTTTAAAGGAATTTTTGTTTTAGATTTGAGCCTTTTTTGGGGTTTGTAACCGGGTATGTTTTTCAGTGCGCTAAATCATGGTTATGGGCTGAAAGCCTTACAGCACAAGGGTTTCAGCCCTTTAGTGGCAAAAGTGTAACCGGCTGTAACCGGCTGTAACCGGCTGTAACCGGCGTAACCGGCGTAACCGGCTGTAACCGGCGTAACCGGCGTAACCGGCTGTAACCGGCGTAACCGGCTGTAACCGGCGTAACCGCACGGCACTTTATTCCCGTCCGTCCAGTTCCTGCCGGATCAGTTCCCGGATGGCGTCCAGCTGTGCAGGGGTAAAAACCACATCTTCGCCCCCAATGGGTGAAGGCAGGGTCATGGATGCCTCAAGGCGCAGGGTAATTTCAGAGTTCAGGCTCCTGCCGTTCTGGCGGGCTATTTCTTCCAGCTGTTCCCGGAACTCAGGTGCAAGGCGCAGGGGATACGGTCTTTCTTGGGCCATCCGTTAGGCATCCATAAGTATCAAATAGAATCATGCATTCTATTGATTATCCATGAATATCTCAAAGTATCTATTAGATTCTTTAAGAAACTTAAGATAAGATTCTTTTACTGTCAATAAAGAATCTAGGAGTTAGACCGATGACACAGAAACAACAGGCAGCGTACCCGCTTCGGATGCCCGCCGACCTTCGGGAAACCCTGCAAAAGAAGGCCAAGGAGGCGGATCGTAGCTTAAACGCAGAGATTTTGCGCATGCTGAAGAAAGCATTGCAGAAGCACTGAAATAACAACCGAAAGACAGGAAAACAACCATGACAAACAAGACTTTTACCCTCCCGGAATCAGCCCTGCTGCACACCGTAACCGACGATTGCATGCAGCCTACCTTGTGCTTGGGCGATGCCTTTGCATGCGATTACGAACAGACAGGAAGTGATGGACTGTACTTCATTGAAGGGGCTGGTATTGCCGGGGTTCGCAGGGTGTCAATGTTGGCGGATGGCATGGCCATGGTGTGGGGCGATAACCCGCGCTACCCGGCCAAAGAAGTTTGCCTTCAGGCGCTGAAAACCTTGGCCCAAGTAACCCATTTCATCAAGCGGGCCTAAGCCCGTAAATCGCCCTGCCCAAGTGTTGACGCACAAGGGCAGGACTTCACCAAACCGACTAAATAGGAGTCGATAAAATGCAAGACTATCGTAACAATTCCCTGAAGTTTTCTGCAATCTTCGCTGCAAGCCTGACCGGCTTTGCCCTGCTGGCCTCCTGCAGCGCACGGGCTGAGTTCCAGACCGGAACCGGGTTTGAACAGGATGCCCAAACGCTGGTTTCCTTCCAGCTTTCCCCGCGTGATGCGGCTACCGCCAACTACCTGACTGCCTGCGACCTGACGGAAAGCGGGGCCAATTACCGCAAGGCACGGGCTGCCCTGTGTGCTGTGCGCGTCTATGACGGCCATCAGGGGGCCGCTGGCGACTGGCAGGCATACCGTACCACCTACCGGCTGGAATGCCTTGAAGGCGCTTCCTGTGCCGTTACGGGGGTGCTGTGATGGATAAGCCCACACCTTCCCTTCCCCAACGGGTTCTTTCTTTGGATGTGGCTTATGCCGTGTCCCTGAAGCTGGTGGCCTTCGCGGCTGCCGGTTTCGCCGTCTACAAGTCAGCACTGATTCTGCAGGCGTTCGGCCTGCAGGGACTGCTGGTGTTCTCGGGAATGCATTTGCCGCTGGCCTTGTGGGGGGCGGCCTATACCGTCTGGGCCAGCAAACCCTATCCAGGGGTGGCCCTGCTGGCGGCTGTGATGACTGTCTTCTGTTCCGTACTGATTTGAAGGGGATAATTTATGATGTATGAAAATGAAGCTGTATCCAGCAAAAAGCGTGACCTGCTGGACCGCAAACACGTAGAGCACATCAAATCACAGCAAAGAAGCCTTTTACTGCTGAAACTGGCCATGCTGATTACCTTCCTGCTGTATCTGATGTTCAACCTGCACCTGTACCTAGGCGACTTCACAACATGGGGGAGCTACTTCCACGAAATGGCGGCCATTGCGGGCTTTTCCTTCGCACTGGTGATAGCCATACTGATGGCGGGCTTCCTGTCATGGGTGAAGCATCATGCCTACCTGCACTTTGGCCTGCATGGATCGGTGCCGCTGGTATTGGTGACAGTGATTGGCTTTGCCCTGTTCGCTGAGCTTTTCAGTTCCAGCGCCAGCCAGGATGCCAAAACCCACCTCATGCTGAACAATAACAGCGCTTACCAGCAGACCTTGCAGGCACCGGGCAGCGTGAATGCCCCCTCCCCTATCGTGATGGGTTCCGGTCTGGCGGTTGACATTGCAGCGGCACAGCAGCGGCTTGCCCGTTGTGAAGAAAACCTGAAGCGCGGCAGGGAAAAGCACTGCAACGGGGACAAGGCCAAACTGGATGCGCTGGAATCCTCCCAGCAGGCGCAACTGCAGGCACAGACACAGGCCACCATTGCCGCCAGTAAGGCACAGGCACAAGCCAACCTTGAAGCGCAAAAGCTGAACTTTGAACGGCAAGACCAGCTGAAAGCGGATTCCTACAATTCATCGATTGTAACGATTGCCAAATTTATTTCCGGCATTTTCGGTAATGACTATACAGACAACATTAAAACTGCAACCGTTATTTGCATGTTATTTGTCGCTATTTGTTTTGAAATACTGCACCACTTCTTAAGTGCTTCAAAGGAAAAGGCAGACATGGCCGTTGATGGTATTGAACTGGAGATTGCAAAACTTGACGGCAATAAAACGGAATTTAAACCAATGGAAGAAAAAAGCGTGAATACTGAAGCAAGAAACAATAATCCGGGTTTTGGATTCAGCGCCCCCGCCACTGCCCAAAGCAAGGGGTATTTCAAATACCAGAATGAGACTGAGGAACCCAAAAGCACTAAAAATCCGATAGGGTTTATTGATTACTCACAGCAAAAGGTAAAGCGGAATCCGACAGCAGCCAACACAAAGCCACACCTGGGCACCCATGAGGAACAGCTTGAGCTGAAAGAGCTGGGAGACCTGAAGGCAACTGGGGGCGGTTTCAGTGGCCCTACTCCGGCCACTGTGTCAGACCATGGCGATATGCGCGCACATCACGCACATTCCAATATGCGCGCACATTCGGCCAATGTGCGGGGAAAGGTTGACGCACATTCCGAAGACACGCACATTGACGGAAAGGACGCACATTCAGAGGGCACGCATGTTCCCGCCAATATGCGCGCACATTCCAAGGACGCACATTCAAAGCAATATGCGCGCACATTGGACGCACATAACGACAAGGCATTGCTTGAGGCCATGAAAGATGCACAGGGGAAGCTGGACGCTGACACGCTCAAG
Source organism: Thiothrix sp. (assembly GCA_020442915.1). Classification (GTDB taxonomy): domain Bacteria; phylum Pseudomonadota; class Gammaproteobacteria; order Thiotrichales; family Thiotrichaceae; genus Thiolinea. The sequence continues at coordinate 41,536 of JAGRJD010000029.1, forward strand.
GAAGGGTATAGCCTGTACGATCAGTGGCGGAAGGAGTGCATGGTGGGGGAGATTAAGCCGACAGCGGCACCGGGAAAGGCTTTTATTAACCGCCAGCTGTGCCAAGCGAAAAAGAAAACCATCAACCCGGCAGGCATGACCGCATTACTGGAAATATGGGGCCGAAAAGGTGTAAAAGACGGATGGCTGAAAGTGAATCCAAAGTACACCGGCAAGCCACCACATCCTAAATACATTTTGGCGTAATTTGTTTTCTCCCTGTGTCTAGGGTAGCTCCCGAAAAGCAGAAACCTTTCACTGCCTGACACAGGGTCTTCTTGAAAGGTCTACCGTAGAAAGGCGGGCTGTTAATGAGTTATTCCAAAAACATCACAATTCAAATAACTTTTGAGTCTACAGGTCATATACGCAAATCAGGTAGAGCAATAAAAGTCGTGCTTGATGATTTCTGTGATGCGCTTAAAAAAATTGATGGTTTTGAATCTATTTGGGCTGAATATGGCGACCTTGGTGGCAGCGAGCTAAGTCTTGAAAGCTTAATAAATCAGGGTATTGATAGGTCAGAGATGATGCGGAAAAGTAGAGAAGCAATGCAGGCAAAGCATAAACCCCGAGAAGATGCTGCATACGCGCTATGGAAGTCATGGCCAGAAAAAGGCAAGCGGGGGGCGCGTGAGCGGTTCATTGAAGCCGCATCAGAGAAGTTTGGCGTGGACAGCAGAACCGTAAAAAGATGGCTTTCGGGCTGGAAAAGGTGACAGGGCTAAGCTTGTCACTGTTTTCAGGCTGTTGCTGTGCAACCATGGGGCGCAATCCGGAAGCATAGGGCAAGCCGGAACTAATCAGGAAAACGCAATGGATAAGTTCTTAAAGCTGCGTGAAGTTATTGAAATATCTGGAATTTCAAGCTCTGAAATTTACCGCAAGATGCATACTGGGACATTCCCAAGCCAATACAAAATCAATGAGAAATGCGCACGGTGGAAAATGAGCGAAATCCAAAATTGGATTGATGTACAACGACCGAAACAGACAGGGGGTAAGGTATGAACAAATACCAGAAGGTGCTGAATGCTATTGCTTCTGGCCGGGGAACTGCACAGCAAATGCATCACATCACAAACAATCCGGCGCAATATATCCTTGAATTGAGAAGGAAGGGGTGGGAGTTGCCAACATCACGCATCCAGTACATCACGCAGGAAGGCAAATCCTCATGGTATGGACTGTATCAGATGACTGAAAAAGACCGTGCGCGGCTGAGGGTGAGCTTATGACCAGTCTGCAAGATCACATGTTGGCCCACATCGGGGCTGCGATACCTGACCCGATCATTGATGGCCGTTGGTACAGTGGAACCGGCAAGCTGGATAAAATCAGCTATGTCGGCCACCACTTGGCTAAGGGGGTACTTGTCCGCTACCGAGACCATCGCACACCGGACGTTTACCACGTATTCAAGGAATGGGAAGGCCAGGGCGAATACCTGAACCGGAACGAATACCAGCGGCGCAAGGCAGAAACAGCACGCGCTGCACAGCAGGCAGCCGCACAGGCAAAACAAGACAGGGCCGACCTACTGGCCAAGCTGAATGTGATCTGGCAAAACGCACGTGAAGCAGACCGTGAGCACCCCTACACAGGGGCCAAGTGCATCATGCCCATTGGGGCAAAGCAGGCGGCGGAACGCCACGAAATCCAGCCGGGGCAGTACATCGGGCAGGGTGACTTGCTGGTTCCGGTCTGTAGCCATACGGGCCGCCTGCAGGGCATCCAGCAGATTACCCCGACCGGGCGCAAGTTTGCCCGTGGCAGCTTCAAAGCGGGCCTGATGTGGATCGGGGGCGGCCTAACTACCGGGGAAGTGCCGGGCCGTTTGTACATCACGGAAGGCTGGGCCACTGGCATAGCGGTACACATGCGCACGCGTAACCCGGTAGTGGTGGCCTTCAGTACCGGCAACCTGCTGGCAACTGGCCAATGGGCAAGGAAACGTTACCCGGATGCGGGGCTGGTGTTTGCTGCAGATAACGACTTGGGCAGCTTCATTACCGTGCAGGGGCAGCAAGTGGAGAATCCGGGCAGATACTATGCCACACAGGCGGCCCTTGCCGTGAATGCCGCCGTCATCACGCCCCCAATGGGGCAGAAGGGGGATTGGTGCGACTGGCACTTAAGCCAGATTGGCCAGATCAGAAAATGAAAAACCCGCTCAGGTTGGCTGCTTGAGCGGGCTTTGAAAGTGTTTTGTTCTTACTCCAAAACAGGATTATTTTAGCATGACCATTTCTCAAAATCATCAATCTGTTGGACTCGGTGGCGCTGTATTTGAATTTCCGAAGAGTGGCATCCATTCATCCGACCACACTGACAAGCAGGGGGAGGTGGTAATCGGCCAGACCGGGACGTTCACCTTGCAGGGTGACAGCGTTGTTTACATTGGCTTCGGGAAGGACGGGCAGCAAGAGAGAGGCAGGCGCATCTGTTCGGCTTTGCGGATACTCGGGGAAACCAGAAACGGGAAAGCCCGTGAATGGGGGCGGCTGCTTGAGTGGCGCGATAACGACGACAATCTTCATCAATGGGCCATGCCGATGGGTCTTGTTGTTGGCGATGGGGTGGAGGTATTGCGGGAGTTGTTGCGGCGGGGGCTGGATATTGCTCATGGTAAAGGCAAGCTTGTTATTGAGTACATCACATCTTGCAAACCAGAAAGCCGGATAACCTGTACTGACAAAACGGGGTGGCATGCAGATTCGTTTGTCACCCATGAGGGGGTTTATGGGCCAGATGCCGAAACACTGGTTTACCAGAATGAAGAAGCGCCAGACACAACCACGGGACAGGCTGGAGCGCTCCATGAATGGAAGGCCAGTGTATCCATGCAGGCAATTGGCAATTCAAGACTTGTGCTTGCTTTATCCAGCGCGTTTGCTGGTGCTCTTGTCCATCCTTCAGGCATAGGGTCAGGCGGCTTTCATTTCCATGGTGGCAGCAGTTCAGGGAAAACTACGGCGCAACTGATGGCGGCCAGTGTTTGGGGGAACCCTGATGCTTACAAGCGGTCATGGCGCGCAACAAGCAACGGGCTTGAGGGTGTGGCAAGCCTTCACAATGACGGCTTGCTGATTCTGGATGAAATCCGGGAAATCAGCGGCAAAGATGCCAGCGAAACAGCCTATATGCTGGGCAATGGGCAGGGGAAAACGCGCTCAAACCGCACCGGGGGCGCAAGAGTGCCGAAGTCGTGGCGGTTATTGTTCCTGTCATCAGGAGAAGTAACCCTGTCTGAAATGCTCAAAAGTGAGGGCAGGCGAGTTTATGCCGGACAGGAAGTCAGGATCGCGGATATTCGGGCAGATGCGGGTAAGGGGATGGGCATACTTGAGAACTTGAACCACCACAAAACCCCTGCAGGCATGGCCGATAGTTTGCGATATGAAACCAGCAGGCAATACGGTACTGCGGGGGCGGCTTGGATTGAGGCAATAACCAAAGATGCCCGCAAGCTGTGGGATTCAATCCCGGCGCAGGTAAGTGGATTTTGTGACAAGGTGGCTAACAATGCCGGGGCACAAGCTCACAGAGTAGCCAAACGCTTTGCACTGGTGGCCATTGCCGGAGAACTGGCAACACAAGCAGGCATTACAGGCTGGCCAGCAGGAGAGGCCACAAGGGCAGTTGAGCGCTGTTTTTATGATTGGTTGCAGGATTTTGGCGCAGGAGCAAGAGAGGAAAGGCAGGTTCTTGACGCCGTGCGTGCATGCATTGAGCGCAACACATCCTTATTCCAAGACTGCAAAAGCACATTCCAGCCTAAAGACATGCTTGGAATGACCAGAGAGCCAGAAGATAACGCCGACGGGAAAGAGTATGCAGTTCTTGCCAGTCAGCTGGATCGGATTACCGAAGGCTTTAGTAAAGGGCAAGCCATTGCCGCCATGAAGGCAGCGGGCTGGTTACATGATGGGCGGTCGGCATCTGTCAGGATACCGGGGCTTGGGAATAAAAAATGCTATGTAATCAGCATTCAAGACTAACTACCAGCTGCAGGCGTATCTGTGTCGTGTCTGTCCAGAAACGCAACAGCAAAGTGACCGTTTGCGGACAAAGTGTGAACGGTTTAATCTATAAAAATCAGCATGTTATTAGATTTTGTGATCGTTTATGGACATTGAAACGCAACAGCAGGCAACCCATTAAAAGCATAATCATTAAAAAAACAAATAGTTGCGGGAAAACTGTCGACAGGCCGAAGGGAATCTTTCCTTTGGGGGAAGGAAGCTGATCGGCAAACAGGCTGGTGATACCGCCAAAGCTCAAGCCAGGCAAGGGCCTGAGGGTGATCGGCAGGCAGAATGCTGATACCCATGGCAGAAACAGGACTCCCACACCCGACAAGCAAACCCCGACCAAACGCCCCCAAAGCCAAACCTGCAGCCATTTCAGGCGACAACAAGACCACCCGGGCCGGCACATGGTCGGATCATTCGACCACCAGCAACCAGCAACCAGCAACCAGCAACCAGCAGCAGACAGCATCAGGAAAGAACCCCATTGGGGAAGAAGAAGTGGCTGACAACCAGTTACCCCGGTTACACCCTGCCACCCGGTTACAACCTTCAAAAACGAAGCAATCAGGAAATAAAAATTCCTTTAAAATCAATTGTGTAACCGGTGTAACCAGAATGTAACCGGGCTGGTTACACATTTTTTCCTTTAAAATCAACACTGTAACCGGTGTAACCAGTGTAACCACAAAAAACAATAACCTCCCAACTCAATAAATGCCTAAAAAATAGGCAAATTCACTTCTTCCTCCCCAATGGGACACGGAAATATTTCGGATTCCTGCACGGTGTCCAAAGTCGGCACCGTTGTCCGCTGGCAGGTGGCATCCTGCCATTGGTTGCAGCTTCTGGCGTGCTGTACGTGAAATCTGGCGGGCAAGGCACTGCTGACAGCCATCCTGTGAGCGTACAGGCACGACGTTTTGACCTGTCTTTTGTCCATTGGGGGAAAGGAAGGCGGGGTGTGCCGATTGAAGGCGTAGGGCTATTTCAGAGTTCAGGCTTCTTCCGTTCTGTTTGGCTATCTCTTCCAGTCGTTCACGAAGTTCAGGCGCAAGGCGTAATTCCAGCCTTGGGCCAGTGCGCAGCTCATCAGTGAACTTCCCTTCCCCAATGGTCCGGAAGTTTTTGTCGCTTGTCGTGTTTCTGGCTGTGTCTCCATGCCGTTCAATCTGGCCCATAATTACCCACTGCCGGAGCCAGAAAAGTGAGGCGCACGGTACAGGAAACGGTATTAGCAGTTTTGATGGTGTATAATGTCTTTGCCAAACATGAACTTATGCGCTCAGTGCGTTGTCCCCCCAAACCATTTATTATTTTCATACATCATCAATAAAACCCATAACCCGCTACAGGCCGAGGCTTGAGGCGGGCTTGTGTTGTCAGAAGTGATTACCGCACGTCAAGATTACTCGTAACTTATCGTACAAAACACAGTAAAATTTACAGTAACGGAAGATTACTGTGAGGCTGTTACTGTGCAAAGGCAATTACTATCTTTTCCGAAAGTAAAGTCATGATATAATTCATGCATGAAATGCAAACGTAGCTCAGATGGCCGCGCCATCGATCATCATGCTCTCCAAGTCATGCGCCAGCAGGCAGTCAAAGCCGTTGGTGAAGGCCAATCGGCTTCATCCGTGGCGAAAGCGTACGGCGTTAGTGTG
>JAGRJD010000030.1 GCA_020442915.1 Thiothrix sp.
GTCAGTTTTACATTGCTGCTGACAGCTGGGTAAACCGGGGGAGCCGGTCTATGCCACCCGGTTTGCCGGTGATCGGGGCTATCTGGTCACATTCCGCCAGACTGATCCCCTGTGTGTTCTCGACCTCTCCAGCCCGACTGCCCCTGTGTTGACGGGTGAGCTGACCCTGCCGGGGTATTCCGATTACCTGCACAGAGCCTGCTGCTGGGTGTCGGCAAGGATGCTGTGGCAGACGACGGTAATTTCACGGGGGCACCAGCGAGTGAACGCGGTGCTTGGTACCAGGGTGTGAAGCTGTCCCTGATTGTGGCAGTTGCCGGTGATAGCTATCCCTATTCGTGGGTCTGGCCCCAAGATCGTTCGGTCATGAAAGGAGATCGGATATGCTATCTGCATGGTGACCGGATTCTGGCCGGAGATTGGTGAACCGTCGGGGGATTCCGTTTCCGGAGCCTTGAGCGGGTGTTACACTGCCTGCCTTTCCAAGGACAGGCGGAAACAACATGCCACGCGAACCGGATCAATCCCTGTTACACAAACCGTTGCTGCGTTACTGGCTGGCGACCCGCCCCGGTTTTCTGACGGCCAGTCTGGTGCCGGCTTTGCTCGGCGTGGCAGCTTTCACGTATCAGGGTGGCCGGGTGGATGGCCTGCTGCTGCTGCTGACCCTGTTGGGGATTATGCTGGTGCACGCCGGGGTGAATGTTCTGAATGATTATTATGATGAGCTCAATGGTACCGACCGTTGCAATGAGACCCGCATTTTTCCATTCACGGGGGGCAGCCGTTTCATCCAGAACGGCGTGCTCAGTACCGGGGCTACCCTGCATTTCGGGGGACTGCTGCTTTTGGCCGCGATCGTACTGGGCCTGGGATTGACCTGGGCCAGTGGCGGCGGGCTGATGCTGATCGGCGTGACCGGTCTGCTGCTGGGGTGGGGCTATTCTGCTCCGCCTCTGCGCCTGAACAGTCGCGGGCTGGGCGAACCGTCCATTGCACTGGGGTTCGGCATCCTGATTCCGCTGGGAGCCTGGTATGTACAGGCGGGTACGCTGAGTCTGTACCCGATACTGGTCGGGCTGCCACTGTCATTACTGCTGCTGAACATCCTGCTGATCAACCAGTTTCCGGACCGGGAAGCCGATGCCGCCTGTGGCAAGCACCACTGGGTAGTGCGTTACGGCGAAGAGCCGTCAGCACGCCTGTACCTGTTCAATGTCCTGGCCAGTATGGCGCTGCTGATCGGGCTGGTACTGGCGGGTACCTTGCCGGAGGCGGCTCTATTGGCCCTGTTGCCGCAGGGGCAGGCCCTGCGTGCCGCCCTGCTGCTGCTGGCGCATGCCCGGCAGCCGGAGCAGCTGGAGCCCGCCATCAAAATGACCATTGGCAGCATGTTGCTGCATGGGGTGCTGTTAAGCCTGATCCTGTGGCTGGTGTAGTGTTTCACTGCCCATCCGGACCCAGTTCCTGCTGCAGCCAGTGTTTCACGGTGGCCCGGTCAGGCAGGGCACCCATCAGCAGCTCCGTCAGGCGTTCCAGATCGGCATTGCTGATCCGGGCCGGATCATCCTGCAGTGCCCGGCCCGGGTCTGCAAAACGTCGGGCCAGTGCCGGCTGCTCCACCAGGTGGCCGAGCAGCCGTTCCAGCAGCTCGGCCTGACTGGGTGCCCGGAAGCCGATGGAACAGGTCATGCATTCACCCATGGCCACCCCGTAGTGCGGAACACCGGGAGGCAGGTACAGCAGGTCGCCGGGCTCCAGCACCCATTCCTGCTCCGGGCTGAATGCCTGCATCACCCGCAGGTCAAGGTCCGGAATAAAATTGTCCGGGGTGCAGGGCTGGCTGCTGATCTGCCAGCGGCGTCGGCCCTGTGCCTGCAGCAGGAACACATCATAAGCATCCACATGCGGGCCGACCGAGCCTCCGGGGGCCGCGTAACTGATCATGAGATCGTCAATGCGCCAGTCGGGAATGAAGCGGAACGGTTGCACAATGGCCTGCAGCTCCGGCACCATTTTCTCGCAGTCATTCACCAGCAGGGTCCAGTGCGTTTCCGGCAGTCCGGCAAAGGCGTCCTCGGCAATCGGCCCCGACCGCAATTCCCAGGGGTGTCGTCCCCCCCGTTCCAGTACCAGCCGGGCGGTATCGGTGTCACAGGCCAGCCCGGCCAGCTCATCCGCACTCAGGGGCAGTTCAAATCCTGGAAAAGCCTGGCGTACCAGCAGGGGTTGCTGTTGCCAGTAATCGCGCAGGAAGTCTTCCACCGCCAGCTCACCCAGCCGGGTCAGGGGGGGGATCACTGCTGGCGGACAGGGGGTGTCATGTTTCATGTCCGGGACCTGATCAGATGGCTTTGGCCTGTGTTGCGGCATTGCCGGTATAGCGGGCCGGGGTCAGGGCCTGGAGTGCAGCCCTGGCTTCTGCCGGTATGTCGAGGGTGTCAATGAAAGCCTGCAGGCGTTCAGGTGTCATGCGCTGGCCCCGGGTCAAGGCCTTGAGTTTTTCATACGGCTGTTCCACGCCATAGCGGCGCATCACCGTCTGGATCGGTTCGGCCAGCACTTCCCAGTTGGCATCAAGGTCAGCGGCAATGCTGTCGGTATTGGCTTCCAGTTTGCCGATGCCTTTGGTAAGTGAATGCAGGGCAATCAGGGTATGTCCCAGTCCCACCCCCAGATTGCGCAACACGGTGGAATCGGTCAGGTCACGCTGCCAGCGTGAAACCGGCAGTTTCTGCGCCAGATGGGTCAGCAGGGCATTGGCCAGTCCCAGATTACCCTCGGCGTTTTCAAAGTCGATCGGATTGACCTTGTGCGGCATGGTGGAGGAGCCGACCTCCCCGGCGACCACTTTCTGTTTGAAGTAGCCAATGGAAATGTAGCTCCAGATATCGCGGCTGAAGTCGATCAGGATGGTATTGAAACGTACCAGGGCATCAAACAGCTCGGCAATGTAGTCATGCGGTTCAATCTGGGTGGTATAGGGGTTCCACTCCAGTCCCAGTGCGGTGACGAAGGCTTCGGCTTCGGCCTGCCAGTCGATGTCCGGGTAGGCGCTCAGGTGGGCATTGTAATTGCCGACTGCACCGTTGATCTTGCCCAGATACGTGATGGCTTCAAGCTGTGCAAGCTGGCGCTGCAGGCGGTAGGCCACGTTGGCCATTTCCTTGCCCAGGGTGGTGGGGGAGGCCGGCTGGCCGTGGGTGCGTGCAAGCATGGGAATGCCCGCATGGCGGTGTGCCAGCTCGCGGATGGCATTGTGTACCGCCTGCAGCTGTGGCAGCAGGACTTCCTGCAGGCCGCCTTTGAGCATCAGGGCATGGGAGAGATTATTGATATCCTCGGAGGTGCAGGCAAAGTGGATGAATTCACTGCCACGGGCCAGTTCGTCATTTCCGGCCACTTTTTCCTTGAGAAAATATTCAATCGCCTTGACATCGTGGTTGGTGGTGCGCTCAATGGCCTTGACCCGCAGGGCATCCTCGGGGCTGAAATCACGGAGCAGGCCTTCCAGCACGGTATTGGCCGGGGCAGACAGGGGCGGTACTTCATGTATCTGCGGGTGGGCGGCCAGCTGCTGCAGCCAGCGGATTTCCACCAGCATCCGGTGGCGGATCAGGCCGTATTCGCTGAACCAGGGGCGCAGGGCGGCTGTCTTGTCGGCATAACGCCCATCCACAGGGGCAAGGGCGGTCAGGGCAGAGAGTTCCAGTTGCATGGGTTTCCTGTAGTCAGAGGGGTCAGAGCAAGTCGGTTCAGTGTATCAGAGTTCCGGGTAGTGGAAGAATGCAAAACGCCGGCTGTCCGGTGCCCAGCAGGGGGTGTTGATGCTGCCCTGGCCTCCCCGGATAGCAGCGAGCACTTCCGGTTCTCCACCTTCAGCCGGTAGCAGGCGCAGCTGGACCGGTAGTTCCGGCGGGTGGCCTCTGGTGCCCGGCGGATAGGACAGGTACAGCACCTGCTTTCCGTCCGGGGATGGATGTGGAAACCAGTTCACGCGCCGGTCGTGTGTCATCGGCATCAGGCGGCTACCATCAGGATGCATGCGCCACAGCTGCACCGTACCGTCACGTTCACCGTTGAACCAGATCCACTGCCCGTCCGGGCTGTAATCCGGACCGTCGCAATGGTCAAAATCACGGGTGAGGCAGGTTTCTTCATCCCCGTTCAGCAGGCAGGTATAAATCCGGATGCGCGGATCGGCCCCCCGCCGGGCGGCGTAAGCGATCCGGCAGCCGTCCGGGGACCAGCCATGCCACCAGGAAGGCTGTCGTGCCGTTATCGGCTGCGGAGTGCCGCCACTGACGGGCAGCCAGTAGATACTGCTGCTGCCGTGCATGGTCTTGTCGCAGATGATGAGCCGGCTGCCATCCGGCGAGATGCCGTGATCATTGTTGATGCGGGTGGCAAAGCCGGTATCAAGGTGCTGCAGGGCCGGGGTATCCAGGGGCACACGGTACAGGAGACCGCCGCTGTTGACGATCAGTGCCCGTCCATCCGGGGTCCAGTTCGGTGCCTCGACGTGTGCATCCAGAACCAGCAGGTCCTGATGGCTGCGGGTGCCGAGGTCATAGATGGCGAGGTGGCTTTTCATGGCATTGCGCCGGTCGGGCGGCAGGAGGCCGTGCGATCGGCTGTTTCCTGCCGGTACGGGGTGGGTTGTAGTGCATGCCAGTCGGCTTCAGGTGATGACTGTCGGTGCATCACGCCCGGTGAAGGTCCTGATCAGGGCTAACGTTTCGGCAATCTGTATCAGTGGAGCCAGTGCAGCCTGCACGTCCTGGTCATGGTTTTTGACATCGGCTTCATACTGCTCCAGATAAAGGCGCAGGGTCGCGCCCTGGGTGCCGGTACCGGACAGGCGGAAAATCAGGCGTGCCCCGTCCTCAAACAGGATGCGGATGCCCTGATGATGGCTTGCGGAATGATCGACCGGATCGTGATAGGTGAAGTCGTCCGCCTGGCACACGGTCTTGCCGTGAATGACCTTGCCGGGCAGCTCATCGAACTGCTGGCGCAGGTGGGTCATCAGGGTATTGGCTGCCGGTGTGGCAATGGCTTCGTAGTCATGGCGTGAGTAATAATGGCGCCCATGGTCAGCCCAGTGCCTGCGCACGATGTCTTCCACCGACTCCTGACGCACCGCCAGCAGGTTGAGCCAGAACAGCACGGCCCACAGGCCGTCTTTTTCACGGATGTGATCGGAGCCGGTACCGAAGCTCTCTTCGCCACACAGGGTGATCTGGCCGTCATCCAGCAGGTTGCCGAAGAATTTCCAGCCGGTCGGGGTTTCATGGCAGGCGATACCGAGTTTCTCTGCCACCCGGTCCACGGCCTGGCTGGTGGGCATGGAGCGTGCCACGCCCTTGAGGCCATTCCGGTAGCCCGGAATCAGGTGGGCATTGGCGGCGATGATGGCCAGGCTGTCGCTCGGGGTCACAAAGAAATAATGCCCGAGAATCATGTTGCGGTCACCATCACCGTCCGAGGCGGCTCCGAAATCGACCTTGCGCGGATTGTAAAGCAGTTCCATCAGTTCACGGGCATGGGCCTGATTCGGGTCCGGGTGATGGCCGCCGAAGTCCGCCAGGGGTTCAAAGTGCATCACGGTTCCCCGGGCTGCACCCAGGGTCTGCTCCAGAATGCGCTGGGCATAGGGACCGGTGACGGCATGCATGGCATCAAAGCGCAGGCTGAAGTCACCGGCCAGCAGGGCACGGATGCGTTCAAAGTCGAACAGTGTGGCCATCAGTTCGGCGTAGTCATCCACCGGGTCGATCACCTCAACCCGCAGGCCTTCTATTTCATAGTGGCCAGGCTTGTCCAGCGGGACAGGCTGGATGGCGGTAATGTAATATTCGCTGAGCTTGCTGGCGTGCTCAAAGAACAGGTTGGTCAGGTTTTCCGGCGCAGGGCCGCCATTGCTGCTGTTATACTTGATGCCGAAGTCACCGTCCGGTCCGCCGGGGTTGTGGCTGGCCGACAGGATGATGCCGCCGGTGGCCTGATATTTGCGGATCAGGTTGGATGCCGCCGGGGTGGAAAGGATGCCGCCCTTGCCGACCAGAATCCGGGCCACGCCATTAGCTGCGGCCATGCGCAGGATGACCTGGATGGCTTCACGGTTGAAGTAGCGCCCGTCTCCGCCCAGTACCAGCAGACCGCCCCGCAATTCCGGTACGGCGTTGAAGATGGCCTGAACAAAGGTCTGCAGGTAGTCGGGCTGCTGGAAGTGCCTGACGCTTTTGCGCAGGCCGGATGTGCCCGGCTTCTGGTCTTCATAAGCGGTGCACGGGACGGTTTCAACTGCCATGTGTGAGCCTTGCCTGAAATGGTTTGATTTTGTACTGTGGAGGATAATGCCGGAACCCGGAGTCCGAAGCGGTTTAAATCCTGGATAATTATGGAACCATGTTAGTTAAAGAACAAGCCCGACATACCATCAGCCCCCTGCCGCAGAGTTTTGCCGCGCTGATGGAGATGTATGAGTACAATTACATACTGGTCCGGTTGCTGCTGGGCGATGTGCGCCGGCTGAAGACAGCACAGGTGCTGCATTGCGGTACCTGCCTGCCGCTGCAGGTTCAGGTCAAGGAGCGTTCCAGGCATACCACCACCCTGATGCTGACCTACCGCTTCGCCAACAGCCAGCGGCGTCAGCGGCAGAAGACCGGACCGGACCTGCTGGTGCGTATCTGTCATGATGCCTTGCAGGCCGAGGTGATACAGCACCATTGTTACATGCGCTCCCATGATGGGAATGAGACCGCTGACAGCATGCTGCTGTGCCGCTGGCGCATGAACCGTTTTTTATATAAATGGATTAATTACCTTAGAAATCAGGGTTATGAGGCGGGCTGTAATTCTTGACTACCTTAGTGGGAAATACTAAAATACCTGACTATAAAAGTCGGAAATAACGTTTTGCAGGTATCAACCATGAAACTTTCAACCAAGGGGCGCTATGCCGTCACTGCGATGATGGATCTTGCCATTCATGATCATGAAGGCCCGGTTACCCTGTCGGATATTTCCAGTTGCCAGGGTATCTCCCTGTCTTACTTGGAGCAGTTGTTTTCAAAGTTGCGCAAACACGGACTGGTCGAAGGTGTGCGTGGGCCGGGAGGCGGCTATCGCCTTGGCAAGCCGGCGGACCAGATCAGCATTGCCCGGATCATTCAGGCCGTGGATGAGAATATCGATGCAACCCGTTGCAATGGCAACGAAGACTGTCAGGGAGGGGACAAGTGCCTGACCCATCAGCTCTGGAGCGATCTGAGTGACCGGCTGTACCATTTTCTGGATGACCTCACGCTGGCCAGCTTTATCAACCGCCCTGAAATCAAGGTGGTTGCCCGGCGGCAGGATACCACGGACCGGCGCATTGCCACCATGTTCCCGCCGCGTATGGCCGCCAACATGTAAGGTCATTGACACGGAAGAAAGCTTAAAAGGGGGGAAAGGGCATTCAGGCAGGTTCACCCTGCCGCTGCCTGCTCATATTCCCGGTACGCTTGCCCTGATTGGCATGAATCAGGTTGTCCACTGTGGAAATCTGGTGCAGCCTGATGCGGGGCTGGATCTCAAGCAGGGTCAACTGGCCCAGTGATTTCTCTTCGACATAAGTGGCGCCCGTATCAATGTAATAGATATTGGCCTGTTGCACCGGTTTGCTGACCGGGGTATGGCCGAAAATGATCAGGTCGATACCTTCCACCGGCTGGGTTCTGCCCATCAGCTGCAGCTGCTTGAAACGGTGCCGGGACCAGAGTGCCAGCTCGCGGATTTCCGCGTCCGTGCCCAGCAGACGTACAAATTCATGCCAGGCCATGCCGGGTGGAATATCGGCATGGACGATACCGACCCGGCCATTGTCGGTGCTGATTTCCATGGCCAGTGGCAGGCCGGCGATAACCCGGCGGATGCGTTCATGCAGGTGATCCGGTATCCCGGACCACCAGTCTCCACCGTTGAAAGTCACCCAGTTGCGGCTGACCGGTGCACTGTCGGCAGCATCCAGCAGCATCTTCTCATGATTGCCCATGATGGCCTGAAACCAGGACTGGTTCAGAAATTCGATCACGCGCCAGGACTCCGGCCCGCGATCAATCATGTCGCCCACGGAAAATACCCGGTCACGGTCAGGATTGAAATCCAGCTGCTCCAGCAGCAGTTCCAGCGCATAAAAATGCCCATGGATGTCGCCGACAACGAAATCGCGTCCTCGGGGGTTGCGGCGCACGAATTTGAAAGGCGGATACAGCATGGATCAATCGATTCAGGGGTTATGGGGACGAATTTTATTGTGGCACAGTGCCGGGAAGGCCAGAATGCAAAACCGATCAGCGTTGGAGAGTTGGATACGAACAGTATTATTTATACGGCATATCGCTCTCTTGGCGGGGATGGATGCAAACCTGTTGAATAAGACCGGATTTCCCCGGAAAAGTTGCCGTCCGTCGGGCTGAATCAGGCAGGTGTACGATAAATCCCCAGTAGCAGCAGCAACCAGCCGGCAATGAAACAGAGACCGCCAAGCGGTGTCACCAGCACAAATGCCACCAGACCGGTCAGTACGTAGAGGTACAGGCTGCCGCTGAACAGGATGATGCCGGCCAGAAAAGCCAGCCCCGCCAGCCCCGGCAGTCGCTGTTGTGCGCCATGACCGGGAGACTGCGGCAACAGGCCGGTAGCCAGCAGGGCCAGCGCATGATAGAACTGGTATTCGACACCGGTATGGAAGCGTTGCAGCATGTGCGGGGTGACGATCTTTTCCAGCCCATGGGCGCCAAAGGCTCCCAGCATGACGGCCAGCAACCCCGTGAGGCTGCCGCCCAGCAGCAGCTGGCGTCCGGTTGGTACAGGTATGTTCATTGGGATGATTTCCTCTATGCAAGGCAAGGGTGATGACAATCGCAGGCAGTTACACCGGGTCATGGTCAAGCTGATGGCCTGGGGTGGTATTCTGTTGCTGGTTCTGATCGGTCTGCGCTCCTGTTTTGCCTGAGGCAGCGGGCAGATAAACGTTCTGCCGAATAGAGCGGATAACTTCATGTTATTAAACCAATTTATAACAAACAAAGAATGCAGGTACCGCAAAAAATACCGTCTTGGCATCTTTTCAGTGGCCAATGTAACACACTCGGACTTTCTGACAATCGGCAGGAAAGAAGCCCATTGGGGAGGAAGAAGGGGCTGCTGTTGCCTGCTGCCGGTCTACCCCATCACGGGGGCGCTGGTAGCAGTAGATGCCACCATTGCCACCACCATTCGACCCCTTCCTTTCCCCCAGTGGGTATTCTTTGACCATTGGGGAAGAAGAAATGAAAAATCTTACTTTTTTTACTCACTACTGCTGTAAGCCTTATGTGGCAAGGGTTTCAGGTGAGTAAGATACCTTACTCACCCTTTACTCACCTTACTCACCCCCCCCTCACCTGCTACCTGCACTCCTGTCAGCACAACCTGCAGGCCCTTCCTTTCCCCCAGTGGGTATTCTTTCAGCAGCAGGATGCGATAAGGCCTCTGGAGGCTCTACGAGGCGCTAACCAGTGCCCCCGGTACATACCCATAGCCAGTACTGCGATAGCCGCTATAAGGGCCTTGTAGGCGGTTTCGGCTGCATTGCTACAGCAGGATGCCGGTGGATGCCGGTAGGCTGGCAGGCAACCTATAGCAGCAGGTGACGGCAGTGACGGCAGTGACGGCTAGGTGACGGGTAGGTGTCACCTGCAGCAGGATGCCAGTGGAGTAGACGCCCCCAAATTTGGGTTCGTCTGTTTCGGTGGATGCCAGCAGCAGCAGACAGGCCCTGAAAGCCAAAAAAAAGCCGGGAACTTGCCCCGGCCTATGCAAGGTCAAGCCCTGCCAACTATGCAATCAGCCTTAAGGTGCCAGACTTGCCGTTACCTGCTGCGTCGAATGATTCAGCCAGAATGCCCTTGGCTATCAGCCCGTCTATGGTTTCGTCGATCTTTCCGGTAGTGGCTGTCTTTGGGGTTGTCTCTGACCATGGCTTAACATTGCGCTTGGCTTGTTTTATATGCCTGCGTGTGGCTGGCCCTTTGTTGCCAATGTATCCAATGATGGAGTCCTCAAAGGCATTCGCCCCGGTAACGCCCAGCTCTACCAGTAGGCCCGCAATGTAGGTCAACATATCGCGCATGATGTGGATGGCTGCCGTCACGCAAACCGGATCAATTTCCCCGGCTGGCTGGTCGTGCAGGATGGCCAGCAAGGCCGCTATCTTCATGATGTGCATATCCACCTTGGCCGCTGTACCGCGCATGGTGGCCGTGCTGTACTTGCCGCCGTCAGCAAGGTGCGGCTCTATCTGGTTCCTGAATGCGTACACCTGCAACCAGCTTTCCCGGCTCAACCGGTAGCCAGGCATTTGGTCCAGTTCTGCAGGTGCTGACATGGCGGTTTTGGTCAGGTCGCCCATGATGCGGTTGTAAACGTTCTGGTGGTATTGCTCTGGGTAGTGCTGTCGGGTGTGGTCACGTTGCCCAAGCTGGTTAGGCTCTGCCAACATCAGGAAGCGTTCTGCAAAGCCGACACCATCATTCCGGCCCAGAATGGTTTCAATGGCCCCTTCCTGTGCAAAGCAGGTAATCGCCCCGACCACTTCCCCTTGGTACCCCTTGCGTGTGGTACGGCTGGAACTGTGATACTCGCCATTGAATCCCTTCAGCGACAGGTCGTTGTTATTCTTGCGACCTTCCCCGCCCCCATAGCTGGCACCCATCAAGGTATTCACCAGTCCCTGTTCTGCACTGGCCAACGCAAAGAAGCCGCCAGTGCAGGCCAAGGTGGTATCAATGCCTTCCGGTGTGCTGTCCGTTGCAAAGATTGCGCCCGGTGGCGGTTCGTCAAAGTCGGTTCCAGCTGCATCAGCAGCCTGCTGCCGGTCCTTCCAGTCCCTGAAAAGTTCTTTCAACGTGCTGTTTATCGGGTACTGGTAGGTTTTCAGCATGCGGCTTTTGCCGGTGCCGGGTGGTTGACTGCAGGCGATGTATTCCCCCAATGGTAACTGTTCACCGTTGGGGTACAGGACGCAATAAGCCCGACTGGCTACACTGGACACGATACCCAAGGCAATCAGCAAGCTTGTGTTTTGCGGAATGTCGCACATCAAGGCCACGTCCCGGACGTAATGCTTGAAACTGCAGTCCGGCAAGTGTTGCAACAAGTCCAGTTTGCAGCCTTCCGGTTCCGGTTCCGGTAGTGGCTTTACCGGGTCGTTTGCCGGGGGTTGTCGTTCTGGTGACTGGTTAGCCTCAACGTCTTGCCCGAAGTCGCCCGGCTGATAGGGGTCAAGGTCTGGTCCGGGGTCGCCCGGCTGATAGGCGCTAGAGTCATCCAGCGGCTTGCGGTTGTTGGCAAGTGGTGCTTCCGTTTCTTGAGGGTGCTGGAATACAACGCCGCCAAGTCCTTCAGAGCACTGATTTTTGAGAACGGTCATGTTACAATGACTCCTGTTTTGGTGAATCAAACAAAACACTTTCGGCCCGGCCAGGCGCATTCCTGTTCGGGCTTTTCCATGTCAGGGTAGGGTCGATTTCCGGTGGTGGCCTGATCTGGGCCATGTGCCAGTCACACCAGTCACCTTTCTTCCCCAATGGGGGCGTAACAACTGCAGCATCCACGGCAAGCGCCGCCTGTTCCGCATAGTACCTGCCCGGATTCTCCACTTGCTGGCCCTGCACGGTAATAAAGCTGCCCAAGTCGTTATCTGCAGCAAATATCAGCATTGCCGACGGGTGCCGACCCCGTGCCCATTGCCCGGTTGCCAGCAGGTTGCCGGTACTGAAGGCCACTACTACCGGGTTCCGGGTGCGCATGTGTACCGCTATGCCAGTGGCCCAACCTTCCGTGATGTACAGCCGCCCAGCTACTTCCCCGGTAGTGAGGTCGCCACCGATCCATAGCAGGCCATTCTTGAAGCTGCCACGGGCGAACTTGCGGCCCTGCGCGGTAATCTGCTGGATGCCCTGTAACGCGCCTGTGTGGCCGTAGACGGGAACCAGCAAGTCACCCTGCCAGATGTATTGCCCCGGCTGGATTTCGTGGAGTTCCGCTGCCTGCTTTGCCCCAATGGGTATAATGCACTTGCTGTCGGTATAGGGGTGCTCAAGGTCAGCTTTAGGGCTGCTGGCCCAGATACCTTCCAGCTTGTCCAGTGTTGCAGCTGCTGCCAGCGCGGCATCCTCTGCAGCGGCTTTGGCTCTGGTATCAGCCTGTGCTTTTCGCTGCCGGTATTCGTCACTAGGCAGGTATTCGCTACTGCCTTCCCATTCCTTGTAGACGTGGAAAACATCAGGAACCCGGTGGTCACGGTAACGAACAAGGATACCTTTGGGCAGGTAGTGGCCGACGTAACTGATTTTATCCAGCTTGCCCCGGCCAGAATGCCAATGGCCATTAATGATCGGGTCAGGTATCGCAGCCCCAATATGGGCAAGCATATGATCTTGCAGGCTGGTCAAGCTTGCCACCCCGCTTGTTTCGGCTGCTGTGATGCAATCCATGCCTGCACGTCACTCATTTTCCACCGCGCACACCTTCGCCCAAGGCTGCATTGACTTGGGAAGTCCCCTTTTTTTATTTTGCGATAGATTTCAGAGCTACTAATTCCGGCAATTCTAACAACCTCATCCAGTTTCAAAAATTCGTCCATTTCAATTCTCTATGCTGCTTATGGTTGCCCTGTTGGCACCCATGTGACCTATATATCATACTGAGATGTCTCGGAAATTCACAGATGGCAGCGGCATTAAGGCGGACAAAAGCCAGCTTAATACCCTCCAGCTTTCCAGCACCCCAATATCCTGCCTGAAACCTACTCCCGTCCGCTAATGTAGACGCCACCTGTGCGCCTGCTGGTGGCACGATCTCTGAGGGAGGTACAAGGGTACTTGGTACACCACTGCACTGGCTGTAGAGGCTGATAGATGCCTTATCCGTGAGATAACCCCATGAGAGAAGAACAGAGGTGATGGGGCAGTAGCAGGCAGTAGCCGTCCATGCGGTAGCCAGCTCAAGCAGCAGTGGTAGCCAAAGCAGACTACTTTCCTTCTCATGGATATTAATTAAGCGGTCGAAGGTAGACGGGCTAACCCACAGGTATTCACTAACTTCCTTCGCATCATATATTCGTTGCTCATAATAATAATCCTGTCTGCTTATTGGGTTTGCTGACTCCAACCTTATTCAATCTGATTGGTTATTAATCAATTGGCATTGAATGGAGATGTCTCAGAGAAGGTAAAGTAGGGTGGCCGTAATGCCCTCCAGCTTTCCAGCACCCCAATATCCTGCCTAACCCTTATGCAATAAGGCTTTCAGGCCAATTAATAAGCTGGTGCACTCTAAGACAAGTGGTGTGGCATGTATTACAGGCGGTAGGGCAGGGACTATTCCAGCAGGCTTTCAAAAACCTCTTTGGTAGCCCCTACCCCATTAATCTCCCGAGTTTTCGGGAACCGTTCAATACCCATTGGGGGCGAAGATGTGGTCTTTACCCCTGCACAGCTGGACGGCAGGGGGGGGGTAGGCATGGCAGGTTTAAAAAATCAATGACCTGACAAGTTGAGCATGATTTTATTATTAAATTCACAGCAAGAGTTCAATATTGCAATTTAAAATTCGATCATGCGTGCTGCTGCTGAGGATAGTTGAGGATAAGGTGAGGATAGAATCCTCCTCAGATAAATACAATTAAAACAATAAGTTACACGGTTTTAGGATAAAAAAGAGGATTTTGCGTGTACGTGGGGGGGTGAGTAAGGTGAGTAAAGGGTGAGTAAGGTATCTTACTCAGATAAATTCAATTAAAACAATAAGTTACACGGTTTGAGTAAGAAAAGTAAGATTTTGCGTGTGTGCGCGTGTGTGTGGATGCCTCAGAAAACATTTTTATGGAAAAAATCGGGGGTTCTCACGTGTATGCAGGCACAAAAAAACCGGGAGGAACCCGGCTTTCTGTCCGTTGGGGAAGGGGGGTTTCAGGCGCTCCGGAACAGCGGAATGACGTCGGCACCATCACGCAAGCTGTCCAGATAATCAGCCCATGTCTGCAACATCGCCCGACGTTCTTCAAGGTATCCGGCATGGTTGTATGACCTGCGCACCACATCCCGGCCCTTGTGTGCCAATTGCCGTTCGATGACGTCGGCATTCCAGCCCATTTCGTTCAGCAGGGTTGACGCCATGGCCCGGAACCCGTGTGCGGTCATATTGCTGGCAGGTATGCCCATATAGCGAAGGGCAGTATTCAGGGTGTCCCTGTTCATGCCCTTTTTTGGCGTGCGCATACTGGGGAACAGGTATGGGCTGTAGCCGGTGTACTGGTGCAAGTCTTTCAACAGGGCCACTGCTTGATGTGGAAGCGGAACCGTGTGGCTGTCTTCTGCCCGGTTGGCATCCTTCAGGTGCCGCCTCAGTTTCATTCTGGCAGCCTCAATCGTAACCGTACCGGCTTCAAGGTCTACCTCATCCCAAAGCAATCCAACCAGTTCGCCCGGTCTGAGCATTACCATACTGGCCAGCTGTAGCGCTGCACGGGTGGCAATATGGCCATGGTATGCGTCAATGGCCCGCAACATTTCGCCAATCTGTACCGGGTCTGTAATGGTTGCGTGGTGCTTTTTGACATGCGGCTTCAGGATTAGTGACGGGTCAATGCCTGCCGGGTTGCGGTCTGCCAGTTCCAGCGTAAGCGCGTAGCGATAGATGGCGTTCAGGTTGTTGAGGATTTCACGGGCTTTCGGTATATGCCCAGAGTCACCGGTCTGCTTGATGATGGCCACCACATCCGCAGGTTTGACTTCAGCTATCCCCATGGCCCCGATGTGGGGGAATACATCCTTCTCAAGCCTGTTCATGATGATGGCCGCATATTTGGCCACCCAGTTGTGTTTCTGGTGGTTGTGCCAGTCTGTGGCCACTTGGCGGAATGATGTGGCTGTACGTTCGATTCTGGCCTGTTCCTGCTTGTGCTTCCGCTTTTCTGTTGAAGGGCAGATTCCACTGTTCAACAGTGCGCGGGCGTTCTGGTGGGCTTTGCGTGCTGCTGTGATGCCAACTTGTGGGTAAGCGCCATAGGCTAAGGTCTTGCGTTTCCCGGCAAACATGTAGTCGTAGCGCCAATACTTGCCGGTCTTGCCGTCCTTCAGTGGCTTCACCAGCAAGTAAAGACCGTCATCATCGGAAAGCTTGTGGGGTTTGTCAGCTGCGACAGCATGCTTGACGTCGGATTCCTTCAGTGGCATTTACGGTATCTCCAGCGGGTTGTTTTTGGGATACCGTGAATTGTACCGTTTCCCTAACGGTATCTATAAGTCCCAGTTCTTCCAGTGGTCTTCTAAAAGGGCTATCTGGCAAGGGTAGGGACGGTCTGGGACTCTAATCAGGCAGGTAAACGTCATAGCGGATGATTCTGCCGGGAATCACAAAAGCGGGCTGGCAGCCGGCCAGTGCCGGGGCCTGGGCCGGACGCTTGACCACGGTACGGTAACGGCAGTGGTGGCGGGCACTGGCAAGAAGTACGGCTTCACCCTCCGGGTCCGGTCTGGCCAGCTGCTGAAAAAAGCGCATTTCCTTCTGCACCCGTGCAGTTTTGCGCCGCTGCGGAAACATGGGGTCCAGATAAACCACATCCGGCCACCCGGCGGGGTCCAGTGTATCAAGCCAGTGACCGGTGTCCGCGTGTACCAGCTGCATGCGTGCAATGATGGCTGCCAGTTCCGGATCAGCGACTCTGGCAGCCTGTTGCAGGCCATCGGCAAGCAGGGCATGAATCAGTGGGTTGCGCTCCAGCAGCGTGACCTCACAGCCGAGACTGGCGAGTACAAAGGCTTCCCGGCCCAGCCCGGCGGTGCCGTCCACCACCGTAAGTGTTGTTCGCTTGTTGAGGCCCACCGCTCGGGCTATGGCCTGCCCCCTGCCACCACCGAACCGGTACCGGTGCTGCACGCTGCCTGCTGCAAAATCGACCCGGATTGGACCGGTCTGCGGGTCTGCGGTGTCGTACAGAACCAGACGACCGTCCTGCTCCTGCAACTGGTAACGGGATGGGGTGCCGGACATGGAGCCACCTTTAATGGATTTGGGAAATCCCCCGGCTTTGCCGGGGAGACAGGCATAGTTTGACGTATCCGGAAGTCCACCGCAAAACTCTGAGTCGTGAGCCGCCAAGCAAACGATGAAGGAGTTTTACGATGGACGAATACGAAAGCCTAAGCCATAGCAAATGGGAGTGCAAATACCATGTGGTATTCATTCCCAAGTGTCGGCGGAAGGTGCTGTACGGGAAGCTGAAACGGCACTTGGGGGAGGTTTTCCACCAGCTGGCCCGTCAACGGGAGAGCCGGATTTTGGAGGGGCATCTGATGCCGGACCATGTCCATATGCTGATTGCGATTCCGCCGAAATACCCGGTTTCGCAGGTGATTGGGTACTTGAAGGGCAAAAGTGCGATC
>JAGRJD010000031.1 GCA_020442915.1 Thiothrix sp.
ATGGAGGATTTCCAGCTCGACATCATGATCGGCGAAGGCCCGGCAGCACGCTCCATCAAGCTGGATCTGCCACCCTTCACGCTGGTGGGGGCCACCACACGTGCCGGCCTGCTCACCTCCCCGCTGCGGGATCGCTTCGGGATTGTACAGCGGCTGGAATTCTATTCCGTGCCTGATCTGGCGCATATTGTGCGCCGGGCTGCCGGTATTCTGGGTGTGCCCATCGATGAGGAAGGCGCACACGAGATCGCACGCCGCGCCCGCGGCACCCCCCGGATAGCCAACCGCCTGCTGCGCCGGGTGCGTGATTATGCCCAGGTCAAAGGGGACGGACACATCTCGCGCACCATGGCTGACCGCGCCCTGAACATGCTCAATGTCGACGAGCAGGGTTTTGACCACATGGACCGCCGCCTGCTGCTGGCCATTCTGGAGAAATTTGACGGAGGGCCGGTCGGGGTCGACAGCCTCGCGGCGGCCATCGGCGAAGAGCGCGGCACCATCGAGGATGTGCTGGAACCCTACCTGATCCAGCAGGGCTTCATGATGCGCACCCCACGGGGCCGGGTAGCAACCCGGCATACCTGGCAGTATTTCGGCCTCAACCAGCCGGCCAGCACCGCACCGCCGGGCGAAACCCTGAACCTGTTCGGACCAGAACAAGAGCATTGAGCCATGACCCCGAATCCTCCACAAATTCACCACAGTTTCCTGCTCCCGGTCCGGGTATATTACGAGGACACGGATGCCGGGGGCGTGGTCTATCACAGCAACTACCTGAACTACATGGAGCGGGCGCGTACCGAATGGCTGAGTGCCCTCGGCTTTGAACAGGACTGGATAGCCAGTGAACTGGGCGTGCTGTTCGTGGTGCACAGCCTGCAGCTGTCCTACCTGAAACCTGCACGTTTCAATGACCGCCTGCAGGTTGAAACCGGCATCCGTCAATGGGGCTCCAGCAGCATCCTGTTTGCTCAGGACATCTGGCGCGTGGCAAAAAAGGAACAAGGTACTGTTGTGGAAAAGGAACATCTGGTCAAAGGCGAGGTCAGAGTCGTTTGTATCAAACAGCAGAATTTTCGCCCGACCGCCATCCCCAACCTAATCAAGGACGCTTTTCGTGACGACTGACTTATCCATTATCCAACTGATTCTTGATGCCTCACTGGTGGTCAAGATCGTCATGGGCCTACTGATCCTGGCTTCGCTGCTGTCCTGGACCCTGATCATCATCAAGTCCGGCCGGCTCAAGGCCACGCGCAGAGCTGCCGACGAATTCGAGGAACACTTCTGGAGCGGTATCTCACTCAATACCCTCTATGACGGACTGGCCCAGAAACCGGCCCGCAACGGGCTGGAGCGCATCTTCTACGACGGTTTCCATGAATACAAGCGGGTGGCAGCCCTGAACAGTTCAGCCCACCTGTCGGTCAGTGATGCCGTACAACGCGCCATGCGGGTGGCAACCGCCAAGGAAATGGACGGCCTGGAGCAGAATCTGGCCTTTCTGGCCACGGTCGGCTCCACCAGCCCCTATGTCGGCCTGTTCGGTACCGTGTGGGGCATCATGAATTCCTTCATTTCCCTGGGAAAAATGCAGCAGGCGACCCTGGCCGTGGTCGCACCCGGCATTGCCGAGGCCCTGATCGCCACCGCCATCGGCCTGTTCGCCGCCATTCCGGCCGTCATTGCCTACAACCGCTTCAGTGACCAGATCGAGCGCCTGAACGTTACCTACGACAACTTCCGCGAGGAATTCACCGCCATGCTGGAGCGTCATACCGCATCAAGGGGACAAGAGGCATGAGCAGCCGCTCCCGGCGCAAGCCCATGGCCCAGATGAACGTGGTACCTTATATTGATGTCATGCTGGTACTGCTGGTCATTTTCATGGTGACAGCACCGATGATGCAGGCCGGGGTGGAAATTGATGCTCCCAGCGCCGATGCCGCTCCCCTGACCACCGATAACCAGCAGGAACCTTTGATTATTTCTGTTGATCAAACGGGTAATTACTACCTGCCGGATGGCTCCAGTATCGGGGAGCGGGATATCGGCACTTGGGTCAGCGACCATACCCGGGCCGGCAGTGCGCCGGTTTACGTTCGTGCCGCTGCGGGGGTGGAATACCGGTACGTCATGGCGGCCATGGTGGCCATCCAGAAAGCCGGGGCCAGAAAAATCGGCCTGATGGCCGATCCGCCTGCCGATGACATACCACGCTGACATGACAGTGATAACTACTACACGGATACAACAGCCAGAATCGGAATCAGCCAGATGCTGAAAGAACTTTTGAGAAATCCGGTCGCCCTGTTCTGGGCCATTACCCTGCACCTGCTGCTGATCATCCTGCTGATCCTCGGGTTTCAGGCCAACCGGGAGGCCAAAGCCCCGGAATCCGGGGTCGGTCAGGTGGAAATCCTGGACTCGGACCTGCAGCCCATCACGGCAGACAATACCGGCAGCCTGATGCCGGACCCGTCTGTCCCCGGTGCTGCAGAACAGGCTGCGGCTGCACGGGCACGGGAAGCTGGTCAGGCGGAAGCGGAACTGCAGCGCCAGCAGCAGGAACAGGCTCAGGCCCGTGTGGCCCGTGAACAGCAGCAGCGTGAGGCCGAGCAGCAGGCTGAACAGGCGCAGCAGCAGGCTGAGGCGGAAGCCAGACGCCTGCAGGAGGAGCTGGAACAGCAGCTGACCGAAGAACAACGCAAGGCCGACGATGCCCGTAAAAAGCTGGAACAGGCCCGTCAGCGCCGGGAAGAAGCGCAGCGCAGACTGGAAGCCGAACAGCAGGCCGAAGCACAGCGTCAGCGTGAGCTGGGAGAAAAACGCAAACAGGCCGAGGCCAGACGGCTCGCGGAGGAAAAACGCCAGCAGGAACTCGAAACCGAGCGCAAGGCGGCGGAAGCACGCGCGGACGAAGAACGCCGTCAGCGGGCGCTGGAAGAAGCCCGCAAGCAGCTGGAAGCCCGGCGCCGGGCGGAAGAACAGGCACAGCAGGAAAAAGAAGAAGCTGAACGCCAGGAGCGTATCCGCTTTGCCGAGGAACGTCGCCAGAAAGCGCTGGCCGCAGAACGTACCCGACAGGAAAAAGAAGCTGCGGAAAAACTGGCGCGCGAGCTGGAGGCCGCACGACAGGCACGTCTGGAACGCGAGCAGCGTGAGGCCGCAGAGCGTCGCAAGGCCGAGGAAGAACAAAAACGCGCTGAATACCAAAAAAAATGGGAGGAAGAACAGGCACGCAAAAAACAGGAAGCCGAAGCGGCCCGCCAGCGTGCCGAGGCCGAAAAAAAGCGCGAGGAAGCCGAAGCAGCGCGCAAAAAACAGGAAGCACTGGACCGCAAACGTGCCGAATACCAGCAGAAATGGCACGAGGAACAGGCACGCAAAAAACAGGAAGCCGAGGAAGCCCGCCTGAAGGCCGAAGCGGATAAAAAGCGTCAGGAAGAAGCCCTGGCACGTCAGAAAGCTGAAGAAGAACGCAAAAAGCAGGAAGAACTGGAGCGCAAACGCGCCGAATACCAGCAGAAATGGCAGGAAGAACAGACGCGCAAACAGCAGGAAGCGGAAGCGGCGCGCCTGAAAGCCGAACGGGACAATCAGCGTGCCCGTGATCTGGCCGAATGGCAGCAGGCCGAGGAAAAACGGCTGGCCCAGCAGCAGGCTGCTGCCGGGCGGGCCCGTGCCGCCCGAGAACGTCAGCACCAGCAGACCACCGCCCAGCCATCGGGCATCGATACGCGTGCCCTGGAACGGGCGGCCCTGGCCTGGGGCGAGAACATCAAGGCCAGAGTCAGCGCCAACTGGATCGAGCCGGCGGACACCTTCGGCATGCGCGCCATTGTCACCCTGAAAGTGCGTCCGCCCGGCATGATTGAGCGCCTGCGGGTTGCAGACTGCAACGGCACCCCCCAGTTCTGTGACTCCCTGATTGCGGCCCTGCGCAAGTCCGAGCCTTATCCGAGGCCGGATACAGCAGAGCTGTACAACCAGACCCTTAGGTTAATATTTGAGCCATAGCCATGTACAAGAAGTCATTTGCAGCCACCCTTTTTCTCCTGTTCAGCCTGCTGCTGTCCCTGACAGTCCGGGCCGAGCTTGTGATCAGGATCACTGATGGCGTCAGGGATGGCGTTCCGGTCATCATTGCCCCGTTCGAGGGCAGTGATCTGGCCACTATCGTTGAGGCCGACCTGGCTCGCAGTGGCCGCTT
Source organism: Thiothrix sp. (assembly GCA_020442915.1). Lineage (GTDB taxonomy): Bacteria > Pseudomonadota > Gammaproteobacteria > Thiotrichales > Thiotrichaceae > Thiolinea. The sequence continues at coordinate 4,217 of JAGRJD010000031.1, forward strand.
CACCCTGATAGACGCCCTACGCGCCGGTCCGTTGCAGATGGGCCAGACCATTCCACGTGAAATCCTGCGCAATACCGGCGCGGAATATATCGTCACCGGGCGCGAAGCAGGCGGGCTGGAATTTGAAATCATCACGGTTGCCACCGGGCAGCGGGCAGCCAGTTTCCGTATCCCGCCCCACCCCAATCCCCGCCGCATGGCACACAAGGCCGCCGACCTGATTTTTGAACGCCTGACCGGTATCAAGGGGGCCTTTGACACCCGCATCGCCTACATCGCCAGTTTCGGCCCGCCACAGGGCCAGACCTACCAGCTGATAGTCGCCGATGCCGACGGCTTCAACCCGCGTACCGTGCTCAGCTCCGGCAAGCCGATCATGTCACCGGCCTGGTCACCGGACGGGCGCCAGCTGGCCTATGTCTCCTTTGAAACCGGCCAGTCCGCGATCTATATCCAGGATCTGGTCAGCGGTGCCAAACGGGTGCTGACTGAAGAACCCGGCATGAATGGTGCCCCGGCCTGGTCACCGGACGGCAGCAGGATTGCCCTGAGCCTGTCCGAAGCCGGCAATGCCGACATTTACGTGATCAATACCAATGGCACCGGCCTGCGTCAGATCACCACCTCGCGCGCCATTGATACCGAACCGGCCTGGGCCAATGCCAACACCATTGTCTATACCTCGGATCAGGGTGGCAGCCCGCAGCTTTACCGTACCAGTGTGGCCGGGGGTGACGGTACCCGCATGACCTTTTCCGGACGCTACAACTCGGCCCCCAGCGTGGTCGGTAATGAAGTCGCCATGGTCAGCGGTGATGGAAACCGTTTCCATATTGCCCTCATGAACGCCTCGTCACGGCAGGTCAGCGCCATTTCCAGAGGCAGTGTGGATGAATCACCGGTACTGGCCCCGAATGGGGCCATGGTACTTTATGCCACCCGCAACGGAGGCCGGGAAATCCTGGTGGTCGCCAGTGCCAATGGCAAGGCACGCCAGACCCTGACTGCCGAGATGGGTGACGTGCGTGACCCGGCCTGGTCCCCTTACCTGAATTAACCCTAATCCTTGAGCATTGCAGGAAACAATTCCATGAATACGTGTGTCAGATTTTGTGCCGGACCCCATGTTGAGCTGATGAAGCCGGGCCGGCTGCTGCTGGGCCTGGTGCTGGCATCCGCTCTGGCGGCAAGCGGCTGTACCCGGCAGGTTGCCCCCATGACCCCCGGCACGGGTGCCGGCAATGACTGCGCAGGCACAGGCTGTACCCCCGCCGGCGGTGCAGGTACGGGCGACATGACCCGGAATGGCGGCTCTGACGGGGGCGGTGCCGAAGCGGGTGGTTATGGCTCTGGCCGGGGGGGCAGCGGCAATGCCAGCAACGGAGGCGGCGGTTCCGGTTACGGTGGCCGCAACAATGGCCAGGACAATTACGGTGGCAACGCTGGTGACGGTCAGGGCGGTTACGGCCACGGTCAGGACAACTACGCCGGCAACAGCTACGGTGGTGGTCAGGGCGGTTATGGCGGCAACAGCTATGGCCGTGATCAGGGCAATGGCGGCGGCAACGACAACGGCTATGGCAACGATTATTACGGCCAGAATTACACCGGTGCCAAAAATGGCAGCTACTCCCCTTCTGACCTGCGCAATTCAGACTCCATCCTGTCCCGGCGCACAATTTATTTTAATTACGACCAGTCCAGCATCCGCCCCGAGTTTTATCCGGTCCTGGATGCCCATGCGGCATTGCTGGCAGCCTATCCCAACCTGACCATTCGTCTGGAAGGGCATGCAGACGAACGTGGGTCACGCGAGTATAATGTGGCTCTTTCAGAAAAACGTGGCTATTCAGTACTTGATTACCTGAAAATCAAGGGGGTTAACGCCAATCAGGCCGATGTCGTCGGCTATGGCGAGGAAATCCCGGCTGAACAGGGGCACAGTGAAAACGCCTGGAGCAGAAACCGCCGGGTGGAAATTATTTACGCAGGGGAATAACCCATGTCAAAACAATTACAATCGGGCTTGTTATTATCCATACTGGTCGGGGCCATGGCCTGGTCCCCCGCTCATGCCGTTTCCGAAGAAGTGGCGGTCCAACTGCTGGAGCGGCTCAACCAGCTGGAACAGCAGGTCAACAACCTCCAGGGCGAAAACGAAGTCCTGAAACACCAGCTTGATGAAATCCGGACTGACCCGCCCGTCAATGCCGGAGAAACGGAATCCGCCATCGAAGGGGTCAACACCCTGACGGAACCGCTGGATACCCCGGATTTACCGATCATGCCCACCGGGCAGCCGGAGCCGGACCTGTCCAGTGACGCCATGGGCGTAACCGACATACCGGCGCTGGAAACTCCACCTGCCGGTGAAAATGGTGTCAGCATACCGCCTTCAAGCGGTACGGAACCGCTGGCGGTACCGCCCCCGGTCGCACCGATAGACAGCACCGGAGCCGGCGGGGCTGCTGCAGCGCCGGAAAATACGGCTGCAGCAGCCCTGCCCACTCCCGAACTGTACGGCAGCAATACACCTCCGGCAGATGTCACGGTTAATCTGGAACAGCCGGACCCTGAAAAAATCGACCCGCAAAGTCCGGACAGCTACTACTACTACGGTACCGCAGAAAAACAGGCCGGAAAACAGGCAACGGCAACCACCACGGCCCCTGCACCAACAACACCACCGTCAACCCTGACCAGCAGGAGCGATCCCACCCAGGCCAAGTCCGAATACAATGAAGCCTACCGGCTGCTGGTCAATGATCCGGCACAGGCAATTCCGGCTTTCCGGGCTTTCCTGAACAAATACCCCGACCACGAACTGGCAGCCAATGCCCAGTACTGGCTGGGTGAGGCGCTGTATGCCCAGAAAGACTTCGCCGCCGCCTCGGATGAATTCATGCAAGTGCTCAAATTACACAAGGATAGCCCCAAGGCACCGGGTGCTGCCTTGAAACTGGGCTACTCCTTTTACGAACTGGAAAACTGGGAGTTCGCTCGCCGCACCCTGGAAGACACCATCCGTTTCTTCCCGGACAGCAATTCAGCCACCCTGGCCGGAGAACGCCTGAAAATGATGGAAAGTGCAGGCCGTTGAATCCCGCCAGCCTTACGACAGGGCCTGCCCGGAACCAGCAGCTTGCAGAGGCGGTCTATCGCCTTCTGATGCAGGATGGTGAACTGCCCTCCTGCCCTGTGGTGGCGCTGGGTCAGGCTGCCGGGGCGATGTATGCAGGAGTCAGGCGCTATCTGGAAAAGGAACTGCAATCGGCACTGCTGATCAGCTGGCAGGGGCGCTTTGATGCCGAACTCATGGGCAACCGGCAGCTGGTACTGCGAGAGGTGGGCCAGCCCGCACCCAGCCCTTCAGCACAGCAGGCAGCAGCTACCCTGCTGCGCTATCTGGGTGCCATTCCATCCGGCTCCCCCTGCCTGTTCCTGCTCTCCACCGGGGCAGCACGCCTGTGCGAAACCACAGGGGGGGTGCTGCCGGCATTACACACCCGACTGGATCAGCTTCACTGTTACGGCCTGAAACTGCAGGATGCCGACTGGGACCAGCCAGCCCCCGATGCCGATGACTGGACGGTACTCAATGGACGGCTGCACTGGCAACGCATCAACCCGGCTCTGGAAGCCGGACTGCCGGCCTTCAGCTTCGAGCGTGGTAAGCCGGCAGCATGAACAGCCTGTTTCCGCCAGTTCATGCCTGCCTGATGCAGACCGACCCGGAATCCAAGCTGCAACAGGCCCATGCACTCTGGCAGCTCTGGCAGCAGGGGCAGCTGGACTGCAATCCTGACGGACAACCACCCCCTGAGGCCATTCCGGTACCGGGCCGGCCACGCCGACCCGAACTGGTGCATCCACGGCAGGTCAGACAGCGCAAACTCACCACCGCAGCCGGACGCATCGCGCTGCTGCACGCTGTGGCACATATTGAATTCAATGCCATCAATCTGGCCCTGGATGCGGCTTACCGCTTCCGGGGCCTGCCACCAGACTATTATGGCAACTGGCTGCAGGTAGCTGCCGAAGAAGCCCGGCACTTCAGGCTGGTCCGTCAGCGTCTGCAGGCACTGGGGGCCGACTACGGTGACCTGCCGGCCCATAACGGGCTTTGGGAGCAGGCCTGCAAGACCGATCATGACCCACTGGTGCGCATGGCGCTGGTTCCTCGGGTGCTCGAAGCACGCGGGCTGGATGTCACACCCGGCATGATGGAGCGGCTGCGGGTCGTGGGTGATGTGGACAGCGTACAGGTGCTGGCCGTGATCCTGCAGGATGAAATCGGCCACGTGCGTATCGGCTCGCACTGGTTTCGTTACCTGTGCCGGCAACGCGGACTGGAGCCGGAAAGCACTTTCCGCCGGCTGCTGCTGGAAGTGATGCAGGCACCGGTACGTGGACCGTTTTACACGGCAGGTCGGCTGCAGGCCGGCTTCAGCTCCGGGGAGCTGGAACAGCTGCTATTGCTGGAGCGCCGCTGGCAGGCGGAAATCCAGACCTGAAAACCCCGGCATGATCTGCTGACCCTGCTTCCCGGTCCCGGTATCAGCTCAGAAACCGGTTCACCAGCATCGCAAAAGGCTCCGGCACCTCGACATGTGGCAGGTGTCCGGCCTCATCCAGCCGCTCCCGGCGCGCCTTGGGGAAATAGTACCGGGCTGCGGCCCAGCCATCATCCTGCATGTAATCCGACAGTCCCCCGTAGATGAACAGCGTCTCTCCCTGAAACTGGTGCTGGCTGGGTGGAAACGCGGTCAGGTTGAGGTAATGACGTGCAATTTCCGGCAGGTTGCAGCGCCAGACGAAGCGCTTGTTGTCTCCCCACATCAGGTTCTTGAGCAGAAAAGCCCGCTCCAGTGGCTGTGCCACCGTCGGCTCCAGCCACTGATCAGCCTCGCGCCGGTTGCCGAAGCTGGCCAGCGGCATGGTCAGCATGGCCTGCAGCAATGCCTGGTGCCGGGGCGGGTAGCGAACAGGGGCAATATCCACCACCAACAGCTTGCGCAGCAGTTCGGCATGGTTCAGGGCCAGAGTCATGGCCGTCTTGCCCCCCATGGAGTGTCCCATCAGGTCAACCCGTTCCAGTTCCAGATAGTGGATCACCTCCACCACATCCTGCGCCATCAGCTGGTAGGACATACCATGGACATGGGGTGAATCTCCATGATTGCGCAGATCCATGGCAATGATCGGTCGATGATCCATCGCCTGTTTGCGGGCAAAGGCATTCCAGTTGTCGAGTGATCCCAGCAACCCGTGCAATACGACCAGCGGTGTGGCAATCCGGTGTTCGATCTGACCAAAAATACGGTAATTCAGCATCACGCCTCCTTCAGTGAATCGTGCTGTTACCCGACCCCACGGGCGTACTGACAAACAGACCCGCCACATCCACCGGGTCCAGACGGTACTGACGGTTACAGAATTCACAGGTCACTTCAATCATGCCCTGTTCAGCCAGAATCGACAGTGCCTCTTCCTCACCCAGCGAACGCACCATGCCGGTGACTTTCTGCAGGCTGCAGCCGCAGTGAAACCGTATCGGCCTGCCCTCAAACAAGCGCGGCTCGTCCTCATGAAACAGGCGATAGACCAGGGAGCCGGCATCCAGATCACGCAGCTCCTGTCCGGTCAGGGTATCAAGCAGCAACGAACAGCGCTGCCAGTCCTCATTCAACGGCTCCCCAAGCCGGGAATCCCCCCCCGGCAGACGCTGCAACAGCACACCCGCGGCTATCTGCTCGTCACTGAACAGGTGCAGCCGGGTCGGCAACTGTTCCGAGCGGGCAAAATAGCCTTCCAGCGCCTGAGCCAGACTATCGCCCTCCAGCGCAATGATGCCCTGATAACGCTCCTGCGCTGCAGAAGCGGCTTCCATGGTGATGGCAATGTGCCCCTGCCCGAAGATACCGGCAAGGTCCGGCTGTTCCGGCACCCGGCTCCAGCGTGCCAGCCCCCGGACAGTGCCTTCCGGGGTTGCCTGCACCACCAGCAGATGCACCGGCCCGTCGCCCCGTATCTGCAGAATCAGGGAACCCCGGTACTTGACAGTGGCCGACAGCAGTACCACAGCCGCCAGCGCCTGCCCCAGCACTTCGCGGACCGGGAGTGGATAATCCGCCCGCGCCTGCAGCTGCCGCCAGACCTCATCCAGATGCACCCATTCACCACGCATGTCGACCTGATCAAGAAGAAAACGGTGTAGACTGTCTTTCTGCATCATCGTTTCAAGCACTTCCGTCACAAAAACGGCCAAAACCGGCCAGACTGCACAGTTTAAAACAAAAAGCCTGCACAAGGCGGGCTTAATTCAGGATTTTCGGGCCGGACAACACGGTTCATGCGTGGTCGCCAACATCCGGCAACACACCCGCCGGCCCGGCTTGGCCTGCTGCCACGGGCAGGTGTTGCAGTTCATCAGTTCAAGCATAATTTTTCCGCTTTTACGAATAGCCATCCACAAGTGTCCTGTGTTACCCTTGCAAAAAACAACACCTCTAAAAAGAACAACATTTCAGGGCTGCTTGACATGAGTAACAATCAGAAACCGGACAATATCCCGCCCCACGGGAGAAGAGCTACTTGCCCTCCATCAGCACGGTTGTTAAATTTAGCACTCTTGAAATTCCCCCCAGCCCTGCCGGCATGGAAGAAGCTGAATCACACAGGATGTTTTCTGCGATTCAATCATAACTTTATTTAACTACCGGACGTCAACAGCAATGTTCAAAGCCATTTCTGGTTTGTTTTCCAACGATATATCGATTGATCTTGGAACAGCAAATACCCTTATTTACATGCGCGGCAAGGGAATCGTGCTGGATGAACCTTCCGTGGTCGCCATCCGCCAGGACCGCGGTCCGGGCGGCCCGAAATCCATTGAAGCGGTCGGTATCGAAGCCAAAAAAATGCTGGGACGGACGCCGGAAAACATTACCGCAATCCGCCCGATGAAGGATGGCGTCATCGCCGACTTCACCTACACGGAAAAAATGCTTCAGCACTTCATCCGCAAGGTGGATTCAGGCCGCATCCTGCGCCCCAGCCCACGGGTGCTGATCTGTGTTCCCTGCGGTGCCACTCAGGTTGAACGCCGCGCCATCAAGGACTCCGCCCTCGGGGCCGGTGCCCGCAAGGTCTACCTGATTGAAGAACCCATGGCGGCAGCCATCGGGGCCGGGATTCCAGTCGATGAAGCCATTGGCTCCATGGTGCTGGACATCGGTGGCGGAACCTCCGAAGTCGCCATCATGTCCCTGCGCGGCATCGTGTACTCGGCATCGGTGCGCATCGGTGGCGACCGGCTGGATGAAGCCATCATCAGCTACGTGCGTCGCAACTATGGCATGCTGATCGGTGAAGCCACTGCCGAACGCATCAAGTGTGAAATCGGTTCGGCCTATCCGGGCAAGGAGCTGCTGGAAATCGAAGTCAAGGGCCGCAACCTGTCCGAAGGTGTGCCCCGCAGCTTCACCCTGACCAGCAATGAGATTCTCGAAGCCCTGCAGGAGCCGCTGTTCGGTATTGTCAGCGCGGTCAAGACCGCACTGGAACAGACCCCACCGGAACTGGGGGCGGACGTGGCTGACCGGGGCATTGTGCTGACCGGCGGGGGCGCACTATTGCGTGACCTGGACCGGCTGCTGATGGAAGAAACCGGTATTCCGGTCGTGATTGCCGATGATCCGTTGACCTGCGTGGCTCGCGGTGGTGGCAAGATACTGGAAATGCTGGAGGCGGAAGGCGATGCCTTTCTTGCAACGGACTGATCACTGACCAGTCCGGCACCATCTGATCACCCGAATAAAAGACTTCTTTCCAAAGCGCAGGCGAACCGGCACAACGGCCAGACTGGAGAGTGGAGGCTACCATTAACGACATTGATCACCATTCAACACCCGGACTTTCGTTCCAGTTTGTTGTCTTCTCCCTGATCGCGCTGACGTTGATGGCGTTTGACTACTTTGACCGCACCTCCGCGCCGGAGCAGCGCTCAAATATCATCCCTGCTGTCAGGACCGGCTTCAACATGGTGTCCTACCCGCTGCAGGTCATGGTGGATGCGCCCTTCAAGATGTATGACTATACCACCGCCTTTTTCGCTGATCACACCCTCATGCTGGCGGAAAACGAGAAGCTGCGTAAACAGCTGTTGCGCTATTCGGTCAAGTACCGGGACATGCAGATACTGGAGCAGCAGAACGAACGCCTGCGTGCCCTGATGAAAGCGGAAAAGCGGCCGGGTTACACCTTTACCATGGCGGAAATCCTCAGTGCGGCGGAAAACCGTGGGCGTCAGGTTGTCACCCTGAACAAGGGCACTCGTGACGGGGTGTTCGAAAAGCAGGTTGTCGTGGGGCAGGGCGGCAATATCTTCGGGCAGGTTATCGAGGTCACGCCCTTCAGCTCCAATGTCCTGCTGCTGACAGACCGCCTGCACACCATACCGGTACGGCATCAGCGCACCGGCATGAAGGCACTGGCCAATGGCACCGGCAAACCGACCATTCTGGACCTTAAAAGCGTCGAGGCCACCACCGACGTGCGCGAAGGAGACCTGTTTGTCAGCTCCGGGCTTGACAAGCTGTTCCCACCCGATTTTCCGGTGGCACGGGTGCTCCCCGACGGCGTGCAATATGTACCGGGCAGCCAGTTTGCCAATATCCGGGCCGAGCCGCTACTGAACTTCGATGATACCCGCGAGGTTCTGCTGCTGTGGCGGGTGGAGCCGATACCGCAACAGATGCCTGCTGCAGTAGCCATTCCGCAACCGTCGGCAAACGTACAACCGGGCCTGCAGGCGGTACCAGAGCGAGAGGAAACCCGCACGCCGGAGACAACAACACCAGCCACCAATACACCACCTCAGGAGCCCGTTGGCAATGACGGATAACATTCCGCGCTTTACCGGAGCTGTATGGCTTTCCCTGCTGATTTCGGTCGGCCTCAACAACCTGCCGCTGTCCGGCCCCTGGGAAATCTGGCTGCCGGACTGGGTGGTACTGGCTCTGGTGCACTGGGCGCTGGTGATCCGGCAGAAAACCAGCCTGTTCATGGCCTTTGTCATCGGACTGATGACGGATGCCATGTCCAGCTCACTGATGGGACAGCATGCCTTCAGCTACGTCATGGTAGCCTATTTTTCGGTCCGGCTCGGCCTGCGCATGAGCCCGGAAGCCTACCTGCAGCAATTTGCCCTGCTGTTCATCGTGGTGGGCATTTTCATGCTGGCCAACCTGTGGATACGCAGTCTGACCAGCTATACCGGGCAGGGCTTCAACTACTGGGCTCCCCTGGTCGGCAGTCTGGTATTGTGGCCGTTCTACCACTGGTTTCTGGGCTTCTTCCACAGTCCGCGCAAACTGTCTTGAGTGGGGAGTCAGTACTCCCCGACAGATGCAGGACGGCAGGCATCCTGCCTAATCGGCTGCCCCCGACAGGTAAATTATCCCCATCCCTTGAGTTCTGCTACCGTGAACACCATGATAACCCTATTTCACTGTCTCAGGAGCTTTACATGAGCGCAATCAATGCCTGTCAGGAACTGCCATGCAATGTCATGCCCGACGTTGCCAATCAGCCCCATGCAGGTCCCAAGGGCACCCTGAACTGGGTCGGCATGAGCGATATTGAGCTGCCGGTCTTCCTCAGCGGGCCGGATGGCGCGCAGATCCAGACGCTGGCCCGGGTGCAGGCCTATGTCAACCTGACCGATCCGGACAGCAAGGGCATTCACATGTCACGCCTGTACCTGGCCCTGGACAATACCCTGGCCATGCACGCACTGGAACCGGAACTGCTGCGTCGGACCATCAGCCAGTTTGTGGGCTCACATCAGGGCCTGAGCGATGCCGCCTATCTGGAATGCCGTTTCAACTATTACGAAAAGCGTGAATCACTCAAAAGTGGAAATTCGGGCTGGAAAAACTACCCGGTACGCGTTATCGCCACCCTGCGCAACCATCAGTTTGAAACCGAAGTCCAGCTGGAAGTCCCCTATTCCTCAACCTGCCCCTGCTCCGCCGCCCTGGCGCGCCAGCTGATTCAGGAGGGCTTCCGGGACACCTTCGGCAGCAGTGGGAAAGTCAGTGCCCATGACGTGCATGAGTGGCTCGGCACCACACAGGGCATCAGTGCCACGCCGCACAGCCAGCGCAGCGTCGCCCAGGTACGCGTCAAGCTGTCCGAGAAACTGCGCAAGCTGCCGCTCACCAGCCTGATCGACCGGATTGAAAATGCCCTGCAGACCCCGGTACAGGCAGCCGTCAAGCGTGAAGACGAACAGGAGTTCGCACGCCTGAATGCGGCCAATCTCATGTTCTGTGAAGATGCCGCCAGACGCCTGAAACTGGCGCTCTCGGAAGACCTTGCCGTACGCGACTTCTGGATCAGGGTCAATCACCTGGAAAGCCTGCATGCACATGATGCTGTCGCAGTGGTGGTCAAGGGCGTGGAAGACGGATACCGGGACGATCCGCAGGGTCTGCGCTGCTGAGGCGGTAAGGCAGGCAAAACAGATACGGACGGTGGGTGCTGGTCAGGCAGCCCGGCAGACTATTCCGGTGGCAGGCGCCCTGACAGCTGCATCAGTCGTTCAGGCGTGCCGATATCCATCCATACGCCCTGATACAGCTCCCCGCTCACCTGTCCGCGTGCAATCGCCGCCTGCCACAGGGGCAGCATCGGACGCCGGCCCGGCCCGGTCCCGGCAAAAAACGCCGGGTCATAGCTGGAAATGCCGCTATAGGTATAGCGTGGTATGCCGCCCATGCCGACCTGCCCCCCCCGCAGGCTGAAATCACCGCCGGGATGATGCTCCGGATTGGGGACCATCACCAGATGCGCCAGAAAACCGGCAGGGGGTGCGGTGGGTGTACAGGGATAATCACACCAGACATCCCCGTTCACGATCAGGAACGGCTCATCCCCCAGCAACGGCAGGGCCTTGATGATGCCACCGGCAGTTTCCAGTGCACCTTCCGCCTGCTCGTCGGAATAATGCAGCTGCACACCCCAGCGCTGCCCGTCCCCCAGGGCTTCCGGAATCATCCAGCCCAGCCAGGCGATGTTGATGACAATCTCCCGGAAGCCGGCCCGGGCCAGCTTTTCAATATGCCAGACGATCAGGGGCTTGCCACCGGCTTCCAGCAGCGGCTTGGGCTTGTGATCGGTCAGGGGGCGCATGCGTACACCATGCCCGGCGGCCAGAATCATCGCCTTCATGCGCTCCCCTTATGCCGCAGCCGCTGCTTCCGGTGTGGAAGCAGGCACACCGATACGCTCAGCCAACTGCTCCTGCCGCATCCATTCAGCCAGATTCGCCGTTTCCGGGTGCTTCAGCCCCACACCTATCACATAATCCAGCACCCGGGGCAGATCCTTCAGGTAGCCCGGCTTGCCATCCCGGTGAAACAGGCGGCAGAAAATGCCCAGCACCTTGATATGGCGCTGCAGGCCAGTGAGATCAAACCAGCGCAGAAAGGAAGTCTCGTCCACTGGCGGCATATTGCCCGCCGCGATGGCCTCCTTGTGAAACATCAGCGCCCAGCGCGTCATCCGCGGCTCCGGCCAGGTGATGTAGCAGTCACGCAGCAGCGAAACCAGATCATAGGTGACCGGCCCGGACACCGCCCCCTGATAATCAATCACGGCCAGTGAGCCATCCTTCTGTAGCATGAGGTTGCGGGAATGGAAATCGCGGTGCATGAAGGCATAGGGCTGGCTGGTAACGGCTTCCACCACATTGTCAATGGCATGCCTGATCAGTGCCACGGGCTGGTCGGCGGCATCATAACCGAGATGGCGCTGCAGAAACCATTCCGGCATCAGCCGCATCTCCATGCCCAGCTGCCCGGCACCGTAATGCGCCAGATGCGCCGTATCGGCACGCTGCAGCTGCAGCAGGACCGTCATGGCCTCACGATAAAGGCTATCGGCATTGTCCGGCATCAGCACATCCAGCAACAATGTGTTGCCGAGATCTTCCAGCAGCAGAAAACCATCCAGCAGATTCTGGGCCATGATGGCCGGTGCATGAATGCCAAGGTCCAGCAGACGCCGGGTGATGTCGACAAACGGGAGCGGATCCTCCCGATCCGGCGGGGAGTCCATGACGATGGCCGTGCGCCCATTCCGGCTGGCACGGAAATAGCGCCGGAAACTGGCATCCACGGAAGCGGGCTGCAGACAGGCAGCCTCCCAGCCCGGGATATCCTGCACCCAGCGGGTCAACTGCTCTAAACGCAAATCCTGTATCATAACTTACCTGGAAACATCCTTGTGGGCGGGTTGCAAATATTCTGCACAAGTAGAAAGCCCTGGCAGTCCGGTGATCACGTCAACATTTTTATCATAGCATTCCCGGCTTTCTGGAAATTGAATAATGCCGTACCCGAACGATACAGATAATGCCGATACAGCTGCTCCGGCTGAAACAGGCAACGGGCTCTGGCCTGCTGCAGATTATTTCGCAGCCCTGCAAAAACTGCAGGCCGCCATCGGCAAGCCGGTATTTGTGGCCGAAATCAATCTGAGCGAGATCAATGCTGGAATAAAAATTTCCAGTTCACCATTGATATTACTGGCCATTGTGGCGTTTCCCCGGCCCGATCCTCTGCGCCAGCTCTGCCCTCACCTGCTGGTTTTCGATGATGGCCGGGGCATCAACCTCGGACACATCGCCAGAATCAGCCTGGAATGCGCCTTTGCCCCGAGCCCTGCGCAGACCCTGTACCTCAATCGTCCGTTCACACGGGAACAGCTGTTTGCCCCACGCACCCTGAGCCGGGAGCAGCTGGGACGGACTTCCCGTGCCCTGCTGGCTGAGATGTTCGGCCCCGAACCGGGCCGGCTGCTGGCCGGCCTGAATACAGCGGACACAACCGGGCCCGCAACGGATGCCCCCGTGCTGCATCATGGATATGACGACAGCTGACAACTTGTGATAAAAATGACGCCAAACAGATAAACAACAGCTAAACCACCGGAGGAGTCGAGTCATGGAAAAAGTCTGGTTGCAACACTATCCCGCCAATGTGCCTCAGACCATTGACACCAGCCCCTACCCGTCCCTGCTGAGCATTTTTCATGCCAGTGTGCAGCAATTCCGGCATCAGCCGGCTTATAGCAATATGGGCAGGGTACTGACCTATCAGGAGCTGGACCGGCTCACCCGTGATTTTGCGGCCTACCTTCATCATGAGGCCGGCCTCCGGCACGGCGACCGGATCGCCATCATGATGCCCAACCTGCTGCAGTATCCGGTGGCCCTGTTTGGTGCCTTCCGTGCCGGACTGATCGTGGTGAACACCAATCCGCTGTATACCGAGCGCGAGCTGCGGCACCAGCTGCAGGACGCCGGTGTCAAGGCCATCGTCATTATGGACAGCTTTGCCCATGTGCTGGAAAAAGTGCTGCCGGACACCAGCCTCAACACCATTATCCAGACTGGGGCCGGTGATCTGCTCGGCGGTCTGAAAGGCTGGCTGGTCAACTTTGTGGTCCGGCATGTCAAAAAGATGGTCCCGGCCTATGCGCTGCCAACTGCAGTCAGCTACCGGCAGGCGCTGCGACAGGGAGCCACCCACAAGCTCGACGATGCCACCCTGACCCAGGAGGACATCGCCTTCCTGCAATACACCGGCGGCACCACGGGTGTGGCCAAGGGCGCGGCCCTGACCCATCGCAACATGATTGCCAACCTGCTGCAGGCTGAAGCCTGGACGGCGCATGACCTGAAGCCGGGTCGGGAAGTCTTCATTACCGCCTTGCCGCTGTATCACGTCTTTGCCCTCACTGCCAATGCCCTGTTCGCGCTCAAGATCGGGGCCAAAAACATCCTGATCACCAACCCGCGTGACCTGCCCGTTTTCGTCAAGACCCTGAAGCAGGAAAAATTTTCCTTTATCACCGGTGTCAACACCCTGTTCAATGCCCTGCTACATACCCCCGGCTTTGACAGCGTGGACTTCTCAGGGCTCAAGATCGCCCTGGGTGGCGGCATGGCCGTACAGCGCTCCGTGGCGGAACAATGGCGCAAGGTCACAGGGACCACCTTGCTGGAGGCGTATGGCCTGACGGAAACCTCACCGGCAGCCTGCATCAATCCGCCGGATATTCCCGAGTACAACGGCATGATCGGCCTGCCCCTGCCCTCAACCGAGGTCAGCATCCGTGATGCAGGCGGTGAGGAACTCGGTTTTCATGAGGCCGGTGAGCTCTGGATTCGCGGGCCGCAGGTGATGCAGGGCTACTGGCAGCGTCCGGAGGAAACCGCACGGGTACTGGACCGTGAGGGCTGGCTGCGTACCGGAGACATGGCTGTCATCAACGAGGAAGGCTTTGTGAAACTGGTGGACCGGCTCAAGGACATGGTGCTGGTCTCGGGTTTCAACGTTTATCCCAACGAGGTGGAGGATGTCCTGACCCTGCATGAAAAAGTGCTGGAAGCCGGGGTTATCGGTGTGCCGGATGAACACTCAGGTGAGGCAGTCAAGGCCTTTGTGGTCCGGAAAGACCCCGACCTGACCGAGGATGAACTGAAAGCCTGGTGCAAGCAGAACCTGACCGGTTACAAGCGCCCCAAATATTATGCTTTCGTGGACGAGCTTCCCAAAAGCAATGTCGGCAAAATCCTGCGCCGGGAACTGCGGGAGGCCAAATCGGGCTAGCATGCTGCCACCGGAACCGGATACGGAACCGCTAACCCGTCGCCCCCGGCACCTGTGGTCACAAGGCAGCCTTATACCGGTCCTGTGGCTGCTGCTGCTGGTAGCCGCCATCACCCTGCTGACCGCCTTTTATCTGGCCCAGACCAGTGCCGTGGCCAGCCTCAAAACCACGGCCCTCCACCACATGGCACGTTTCACCAGTGCCGTGGATGGCTATCTGGCCAAGCATGAGTATCTGCCCCCCCTGCTGGCCGACAATCCGGCCATCCGCGACTTTCTCGAATACGGCCGCCCGGATAAAGACAACCTGATCAGCAAATACCTGGCACGCATCAACCGTACCGCCGGAACCCTTGATGTCTACCTGCTCAACAATCAGGCCAGAACTGTCGCCAGCAGCAACTGGAACAAGCCCCGGAGCTTCATCGGCATGAATTACAGCTTTCGCCCCTATTATGAGCAGGCCAGAGCCGGCAGACTCGGGCAATACTATGCGCTCGGTACCGAATCCAATGAGCGTGGCTATTACTTTTCCCAGGCCGTGACCGGCAGTTTCGGGGAACAGGTCGGCATCGTCGTGGTCAAGGCCAGTATCGAGGCCATCGAGGCCGAGTGGCGACGCGAGCCGTTCGAGTTCCTGATCACCGACCCCGATGGCGTCATTTTCATCGCCAGCCACTCCGAATGGGTCATGCACACGCTATCGCCCCTGTCCACCCGCACCCTGGAAACCCTGAAACACAACCGCCGCTATGCCGATGCCACATTCGTGGCGCTGGACAATTTCGCCACCCTGCAACTGGATCAGGACTTCTACAAGGCGGAACTGGCGGGTCACACCTACCTGCTCACCAACCGCCTGATGCCCAAGCAGAACTGGTATGTGCACCTGCTGCTCAACTGGGATGCAGTCACCCGTACCACCCGGCTGGTCATGATCATCACCACCCTGCTGCTGGGGCTGAGCAGCCTGCTGGTGCTGCTGCTGCTGCGCAATCACCAGAACCGCCGCCGTTACGAGCAGCAGGCCATGGAACAGCTGGAAACCAAGGTCGGGGAACGTACCCTGGAATTGCGCCGCACTCAGGAGGAACTGGTACAGGCTGCCAAAATGGCCGCCCTGGGACAGCTTTCCACCGCCATCAACCATGAACTCAACAATCCGCTCGGGGCCATCAGGAGCTATGCCGACAACGCACGCCAGTTCCTTGAGCTGGGACACACCGACATGACGGCAGCCAACCTGCAGGAAATCACCGCCCTGACCGAACGCATGGCTGCCATCACGCACCAGCTCAAGGCATTCGCCCGCAAAAGCCAGGGCCAGCTGGAGCCCTGTAACCTGGATCAGGCCCTGGATGCTGCCCTGCTGATTATGCAGCCGCGCCTGTCACGCTCACCGGTCACCCTGGAACAGCAGCGCCTGCCCGACCCGCCGCTGATACTGGCTGACCGGGTGTGGCTGGAGCAGATTCTGGTCAACCTGCTCAGCAATGCCCTGGAGGCCGTGAGTGAAATGCCTGCGGGCGTAATCCGGCTGACTGTCACCCGTCAGAGCGATACGCTGGCCATTGTCATTGGGGACAACGGTCCCGGTATCCGGGCCGAAAACATGCAGCACCTGTTTGAAGCCTTTTTTACCACCAAGGCCAGCGGCAAAGGACTGGGGCTGGGACTGTCAATCTCCTACCGGCTGGCACGTGACATGCAGGGCGATCTGGTGGCCGCCAACTGCCCGCAGGGTGGTGCCTGTTTCACGCTGAGCCTGCGGGTGACAAAACCGGATCCGGCTGACAGTTTATCGGCAGCACCAATAACCGGAGCCTCCTGATGATAAAATCAACTGATTAAAAGAATGAGCAGGCAGGGATTCAAGGCCAGACATGAAAAAAACCTTTTTTGTTCACGCGTCCCATCATCGGGAGATTTCTCCCGGTAAAGGTTCAATCATCTGGTTGCTGTCTGATGAAAAGGGTCGCCCCCGTAAGGTCAATGCCATTACGGACATTGACCCGCAAGGGCTGATCAGCCATATCCAGGCCGTCTACAAGCGTGAAATTCCTCTGGTTGAGCGCCTGCATTACACCGCAAAAGGGGAAACCTTCGAACTTGACTTCAATCCGTATAACCAGGAACAAAATTATCAGCCGCGCGAAGTGTATGACAACCTGCGCCGGCAGGAGCAGGTTGCACACTTCTCGGGCCATGTCACCAGAATGCTGTGGATATTGGGTGGAGTGGTTCTCTGCTGGTTTGTTTTCAGCGCCCTGATTCATGTCAGTCACTGGCTGCCGAAAACAGCACTGTAAAACAGCCTCAGTCTGCCGGATGGCCCCTTGCGACCAGACGCTCCAGCAGCAGCAGCCCCAGCAACACGGCATACAGCAGCGGCTCGCTGACATCGGACTTGCTCTCCTTCATCCACCAGAAGTGCAGCACGGCCAAAAGCCCTGCCGCATACACCAGCCGGTGCAGTGCCTTCCAGCGCGGGCCGAGACGGCGCATCATGGTCCGGGTGGAAGTCAGCGCCAGCGGCAGCAATGCCAGAAAAGCCAGCAGCCCCGCCAGAATGAAGGGCCGTTCCAGAATGTCTTCTCCAATTGCCACCCAATCAAAAAACTGGTCCAGCCACAGATACAGCAACACATGCACGACAGCATAAAAAAAGGCATACAGACCGAGCATGCGCCGCAGCCGCACCCCCAGACGCCACCCCAGCCGCCGGCGCAGGCTCGACATCAGCAGGGTCAGAAGCAGAAACCGCAGCGCCCAGTCACCGGAAGCCCGTGTTACGGCCTCGACCGGATTGGCCCCCAGCCAGTGCAGCCAGACCCCCAGCAACCCGTGCAGGAAAGGCAGCAGTCCCGCACAGAACAGCAGCAGCCAGAGCCAAGCTGGCACCCGCCCCGCTGTCTGGCGACCCAACAGGGACGATGCCATCAGAAGTACAGGCTCAGGTCCATGCCGGCATACAGGCTGGCTACCTGATCAGCATAGCCGTTAAACATCAGCGTCTTGCGCTTGCTGAATTCACCGATACGGCGCTCCCGAGCCTGACTCCAGCGCGGATGCGGCACTTCCGGATTCACATTGGAGTAAAAACCGTATTCCTCCGGCGACAGTCTGTTCCAGGTGGTTTCCGGCTCTTCCGTTACAAAGCTGATACGTGCAATGGACTTGAGGCTCTTGAATCCGTATTTCCAGGGCACGACCAGCCGCAACGGCGCCCCGTTCTGGTTCGGCAGGGTCTTGTCATACAGGCCGGTCGCCAGCAGGGTGAGCGGATGCATGGCCTCATCCATGCGCAAACCCTCGACATACGGCCAATCCAGTACATCACCCTGCTGGGCCGGCATCTGCTTCGGGTCCAGCAGGGTTTCAAAACGGACATATTTCGCCCGTGAAGTCGGCTCAAAACGCTTCAGCAGCCGCCCCAGTTCAAACCCCTGCCAAGGAATCACCATGGACCAGCCCTCGACACAACGCAGGCGAT
Organism: Thiothrix sp.; assembly: GCA_020442915.1. Lineage (GTDB taxonomy): Bacteria > Pseudomonadota > Gammaproteobacteria > Thiotrichales > Thiotrichaceae > Thiolinea. The sequence continues at coordinate 22,391 of JAGRJD010000031.1, forward strand.
AGATACGCTCCTCAATCGCCATCCCCTTGAGCAGGTCTTCCAGTGGGTATTTACCCGGTCGTGTGCACTCACCATCCACCACCACATCCCAGGGGGAGGTCTGCAGGGTACGGGCATTGCGGGCCGGATCGCCCTTGCCGGTACCGAACTCGTAAAAATTGTTGTAGCTGGTGATGTCTTCCCAGCTGTTGGGGGGATCGTCAGCAGGACGCGGGGACGTTGCCACGGCTGCGCGTCCGGGCCAGCCGGCCCCAAGCAGGATCACTCCCGCCATGCCACGCAGAAATTCGCGCCGGCGCTGGTAAAGTGCCCAATCTGTCACTGCATTTTCTGTCAGCTGTTGTGGTTTTCTGATAAACATGATGCCCTCCCTGAAGGCTTTCCCACGCCCCGAACTCACTGCCCATACGACTGCCATGTGCACGCTGCGCCCTGGCTCACCTGCCGGCATCGGCCTGCTGCAGGGTTTTCGTGATCATACGGCAAACAGCAGGTGAACAGGTATTTCCCTGCCATGACGGATGGATGCCGCAAAAAACCGGACTTGCACCGGCTGCCCATCCATTCAACAATAGACCCCGATTTCAACCTGGCAAAACGGACAAACCGCCCATGCTGCTTACTGCCCTGACCGCCTCCCTGGAAGCGGCTTTCAATGCCTGGCTCAGGCTCGACCCGCAGGCCCTGCCCCGCCTGCAGCCCCTGCAGGGCAAGGTGATCGAGTTTCACCTCACCGGTCTGGAGCTGCACCTGTTTTTCATCCCGACCAGCAACGGCGTACAGGTCATGGACCGTTATGGCAGCCCGGCAGATGTCACCCTGCGTGGTCCGTCCATGGCCTTCATCCGGCTGGCACGCAGTCACGATACCGGCGTAACCCTGCTGGAACAGCGCCTGCAGGTGGAAGGCAGCATGGCGCTGGCCGAGCAGTTCAGTGCCATAATACGCGCCGTGGATATCGACTGGGAAGAACAGCTGTCACATGCCGTCGGTGACATCGTGGCCCACCAGTGTGGCCAGCTTGCCCGCAGCGGTCAGGGCTGGCTCACGGGCAGCGTCCGGGCCATGCGCCTCAACAGCAGCGAATACCTGCAGGAGGAAAGCCGCCTGCTGCCGGCCCAGACAGAAATGGCCATGTACCTGGGTGCAGTGGATACCCTGCGTGATGATACCGAACGCATGGAAGCCCGTATCCGCCGCCTGCAGACCGGTATGCAATCCGCACCATCCGTTCCGGGCAGTGACGGAGGCAAACCGGCAGCATGAAAGTCCTGCTGCGCCTGTCGCGCCTGATCACCATTGTGCGGGTTTTTTTCCGCCATGGCTTGGATGAGTTACTGCTGACCATTCCGCTCATGCACCCGCTGGGACGCCTGTACCGGCTGATGCCCTGGAACCGGGGGCAGCGGAACCGCAAGCCACGCGGTGAGCGTATCCGGCTGGCACTGGAGGACCTGGGGCCGATTTTCATCAAATTCGGACAGATGCTGTCCACCCGGCGCGACCTGCTGCCGGATGATATCGCCCTGGAGCTCAGGCTGCTGCAGGACCGGGTGCCCCCCTTCCCGGCAGAGGAGGCACGCCGGCTGATCGAAACCGCCTATGGGCGCCCGGTGACGGAAGTATTTCAGCAGTTTGAAGCCCGCCCCATGGCTTCCGCCTCGGTGGCCCAGGTGCATGCGGCCACACTCTGGGATGGCAGCGCCGTGGTGATCAAGGTGCTGCGTCCCGGTATCGAGAAAACCATCCGCCAGGACATCGCACTGATGTACGTACTGGCCAGCCTGCTGCAGCGTTACTGGAAAGAAGGTCGACGCCTGCGCCCGACCGAAGTGGTGCGCGAATACGAGAAAAACATCTTTGACGAACTGGACATGCAGCGTGAGGCCGCCAACGCCAGTCAGCTGCGGCGCAATTTTGCCAACCTCCCCGACCTTTATATTCCGGAAGTGTACTGGGATTATACGCGCCTGAATGTGATGGTCATGGAACGCATTTATGGTGTGCCCATCGGTAATATTGAAGAACTGGCCACTTTCGGTATCAATTTCAAACGGCTGGGTGAACGTGGTGTGGAAATCTTTTTCACCCAGGTATTCCGGCATAATTTTTTTCATGCCGACATGCATCCGGGCAATATCTTTGTGGATATCAGCAACCCGGCCGATCCGCGCTATCTGGCCGTTGACTTCGGTATTGTCGGCACCCTGTCACCAGCCGATCAGCGCTATCTGGCCGAAAACTTCCACGCCTTTTTCAACCGCGACTACCGCCGGGTGGCCGAGCTGCATGTGGAATCCGGCTGGGTACCGGCCAGCACACGGGTGGATGAGTTTGAATCCGCCATCCGTTCGGTATGTGAGCCGATCTTCGAGCGCCCGATCAGCCAGATATCCTTCGGCCAGCTGCTGATGCGGCTGTTCCAGACCGCCCGCCGGTTCAACATGCAGGTTCAGCCCCAGCTGGTGCTGCTGCAGAAAACCCTGCTCAACATCGAGGGGCTGGGACGCCAGCTGTACCCGGAGCTGGATTTGTGGACCACGGCCAAACCGTTTATCCAGCGCTGGATGGATGAGCAGGTCGGTGTGCGCGCACTGCTCCGGGGTGCTCGTTACAACTTGCCCAAACTGCTGGAAAACTTGCCTTACATGCCCAATCTGCTGCATGACCTGCTGCAGCAGGCCAATCAGAACCAGTTACGGCTGCAATGGGAGTCCGCCCAGCTGGAACAGCTGCGACAGTCACTGCAGCGCGCCCAGCAAAGCAATCGCCTGCTGCTGGCCGGCGGGGTGCTGCTGCTGGCCGCCCTGCTGCCCGGCCTGCAGGCATGGCTGCCTCACAGCGGTGTGGCCCTGTTCGGGCTGCTGGGGCTGATTCTGCTGCTGACGGGGCTGTTGCGCCGCTAGGCCGGCAGCCGCCAGAGCGGAAAACGGGATTTGACATCCTCCCCCGCCTAAAGGC
>JAGRJD010000135.1 GCA_020442915.1 Thiothrix sp.
AGTGGGGCTCCAAGCGCACCGGGCCTGATCTGGCCCGGGTGGGCGGGCGTTACAGTGATGACTGGCATCGCCTGCACCTGAGCAATCCGCGCGATGTCGTGCCGGAGTCCAACATGCCGGGTTATCCCTGGCTGGCACGGAACACCCTGGATGGTGTGGATACTCCGGCCAAGATGCGGACCATGGCGACCTTGGGTGTTCCTTACACCGATGAGGAAATCATTGCCTCGACCGCTGCCGTGCAGGGCAAGACCGAGCTGGATGCCTTGGTCGCCTATCTGCAGAATCTGGGCACGGCCGTGAAGACCCGGAGGTAAACAGATGGACATCAATGACATTCGCAGCCTTGTGACCCTGCTGCTGTTCATCGGCTTTCTGCTGGTGGTGTGGTGGGCTTATGGCCGTCGGCGCAAGTCACATTTCCGGCAGTTGGGCGAATCCATTTTCGATCCGCAGGAGGAACAGGTCCATCGTCAATCCGTCAGGGAGGCTGATCAATGAGTGTATTCTGGAGTGGCTGGGTGATTGTGATCACGCTGGCCAATATTTTTGCCTGTTACTGGCTGATCCGCTGGACCTCCCGCAAGCGCCCGGATGAGGTGGCCAGCGGCACCGTAACCGGTCATCAGTGGGACGGATTGCAGGAGTACAACAACCCCCTGCCGCGCTGGTGGCTGTGGATGTTCTACCTCACGATGATTTTCGGAATCGGCTACCTGCTGCTGTATCCGGGGCTGGGTTCCTTCAAGGGCCTGCTGGGCTGGAGCTCGCATGACGGGCGTTATGTGGAGGAAATGGCACAGGCTGACCAGGAATATGGTCCTCTGTTCCGGCAGTATGCCGCCATGCCGATTCCCGAGCTGGCACAGAATCAGGAGGCCCAAGACATGGGGCGGCGCATGTTCCTGAATTACTGTGCCCAGTGCCACGGCTCGGATGCCGGTGGCTCACCCGGCTATCCCAGCCTGCGGGACCGGGACTGGCTCTATGGTGGTGCACCCGAGCAGATCGAAACCTCGATCCTGAAGGGGCGTCAGGGCGCGATGCCGGCGCATGCAGCGATGCTGTCTGAAAGCGAACTGGATGGACTGGTGCTTTATGTCATGAGCCTGAGTACGCCACAGGCCGATAATGGCAAGGTCGCCATCGGACAGAAGCTGTTCATGGAGCGCGGCTGCATTGCCTGTCATGGCCTGGATGCCAAGGGTAATCCGGCTCTGGGGGCACCGGACCTGACCGATAAAGTCTGGCTTTATGGCTCTTCGCGCCAGACCGTGCGCGAGACCATTGCCAATGGGCGTCAGGGGCTCATGCCGGCCCATGCGGATTTTCTGGGGCCTGACAAGGTACACCTGCTGGCCGCTTACGTGTATGGCCTGTCGGCACAGGAGGGGCAGGCGCAGACAGCGGGACAGGCACAGCCCTGAGCAGTACCTGTACCTGTTTTAACGGGGGGCACCATCGGCAGCAGGCCGGTGGCCTCCCGTCCGTTGCCAGAGGGTGACCATGAGCCGTTTGCACCGTGTGTGCAGGCGGATGAGGTCAACGGATGGTCAAGGAGACAGCATGACCACACCAGCGTTGAATACGCCGAATACACCGCCGGATGACTCGTTCTACCAGCGGCATCAGAAAATTTATCCCCGCCAGACCAAGGGGGTCTTTACCCGGCTGCGCCGTATCTGTGCCTGGGGCCTGCTGGGCCTGTTCTACCTGTTGCCCTGGCTGACATGGAATGGCCAGCAACTGGTCTTGTTCGACCTCCCGGCCCGGAAGTTTCATATTTTCGGCATGGTGTTCTGGCCGCAGGATTTCGTCTATCTGGCCCTGATGCTGATTCTGGCTGCCCTGCTACTGTTTTTTGTCACGGCGGTGGCCGGGCGGGTGTGGTGTGGTTACGCCTGTCCACAGACGGTCTGGAGCGAGGTGTTTCTCTGGATCGAACAGTGGATTGAAGGTGATCGCCCGCAGCAGATCAAGCTGGACAACGGTCCCTGGAACCGTGAAAAGATCGGCAGGAAGGCCATCAAACATGCTTTGTGGCTGTTTTTTGCCATGTGGACCGGTCTGACCTTTGTCGGGTTTTTCATCCCCATCGAGCAGTTATGGTTTGATCTGGCCAGTGGACAGATCGGGGGCTGGGCCCTGTTCTGGGTGCTGTTTTACGGTTTTGCCACCTATGGCAATGCCGGCTTCCTGCGTGAACAGGTCTGTATCTACATGTGCCCTTATGCACGCTTTCAGAGTGCCATGTTTGACCGTGACACCCTGATCATTTCCTATGATGCAAGCCGGGGGGAGCCGCGCGGCTCCCGCAAGCGCAACCAGCCGCGTCCGGATGACAAGGGCGACTGTATTGACTGCACCCTGTGCGTGCAGGTCTGCCCGACCGGGATTGACATTCGTGACGGCCTGCAATACCAGTGCATCGGCTGTGCCGCCTGTGTGGATGTCTGTGACAGCATCATGGACAAGATGGGCTATGCCCGTGGCTTGGTGCGTTACAGTACGGAAAACCGCATGCAGGGCAGCGGCAGCAGCCGGGTGATCAGGCCGCGTACCCTGGTGTATGCCGGGCTGCTGCTGGCCCTCACCTTGGGGATGCTGGTGTCCCTGGGGCTGCGGGTGCCGCTGGAAATGGATGTCATTCGTGACCGTAATGCCCTGTACCGGGACAGTGGGGACGGACGCATCGAGAATACCTATACCCTCAAGGTGCTGAACATGGATCGCCGGGCCCATGACTTTGATATTACGGTTTCCGGCCTGGAGGGTGCGGAGCTTGCGGGTGTGGACGGCCTGCATGCCGCTGCCGGGCAGGTGCTGGATGTTCCGGTGCGGGTGGTGGCCGACCCGGACCGGCTGACCGGGCGTACCCAGACCATCCATTTTCATATTCAGGCACTGGATGAGCCGCGGTTGCAGCAGGAGGAGGAGTCACGTTTCATTGGTCCACGGCGCTGATGGCGTCCGGATCGCAGAGGAGCAAACAATATGTACCTTGACCACAGAGACACGCAGCCCTGGTATCGCCAGTTCTGGCCCTGGGTGCTGATCTGCCTGCCGCTTACGGTGGTGATGGCCAGTATGGTGACACTGGTGATCGCCATGGAAAGCAGCAGCGGCCTGGTGGCCGATGATTACTACAACGAGGGGCGCAGTATCAACCGTACTCTGGCCCGAAGCCGGGAAGCCGCCACCTTGGGCCTGAGTGCCAGTCTGGCCCTGAACGGGCAGCAGGTACGGCTGGTACTGAACCATCCGCTGGTGTCGGGAGATGCCGGACTGACGCTGGCTTTCCGGCATGCCACCCATGCCGGGCATGACCAGATGATCAGCCTGCATGAGAACGGTGCCGGTGTCTGGGAGGGGGCGATCACCCCCCTGCCGGCGGGAAAGTGGTACCTGCAGCTGTTGCCGGCGGATGAAAGCTGGCGTCTGGATGGGGTATTACCGACCGCCGACAGCCTGAGCACCCTGCTGGAGCCGCAGTCATGAACCGCACCCTGAACAGCCAGGCCAGCGCTTTTGATGCGGAACTGGTACAGCGTTATGACCGCCCCGGTCCGCGCTATACCTCCTATCCGACGGCTGTCGCGTTCGGCACCTTTAGCGAAGCCGATTACCGTGCCTGTGTGCGGGACAGCAATGAATACCCGATTCCGGTACCGTTGTCCCTGTATTTTCATATTCCGTTCTGCGATACGGTCTGTTTCTATTGTGCCTGCAACAAGATCGCCACCAAGGATCGCAGTCTGGCCCGTACCTATCTGGATTATCTGGCGCAGGAAATCCGCCTGCAGGCCGGGCTGTTTGATGCTGACCGGCGTGTGGAGCAGCTCCACTGGGGTGGTGGCACGCCCACCTTTCTGGATCATGAACAGATGCGCTGGCTGATGCAGAAGACCCGTGAGCATTTTCAGCTTTACGGACCGGAGGAGGATGCACAGGCGGATTATTCCATTGAAATTGATCCACGCTCGGTCAGCCCGGACACCATCGCTTTGCTGCGCCATATCGGTTTCAACCGCTTCAGCCTTGGTATTCAGGATGTGGATGCCAGGGTGCAGCGGGCGGTCAACCGCATCCAGCCGCTGTCGCAGTCGCGGGCCATTATTGACGCCTGCCGGAGCGTCGATGCCCGTTCGGTCAGTGTGGACCTGATTTACGGCCTGCCGCTGCAGACCTTGGCCGGTTTCCGCCAGACCCTGATTGCCGTGGCCGATCTGGGGCCGGATCGCATTTCGGTGTTCAACTATGCCCACATGCCCGAGCTGTTCATGCCGCAGCGGCGCATCCGGGTGGAAGAGCTGCCGGCACCGGCGCTCAAGCTGGAGCTCCTGCAGCTGGCGGTGGAGTACCTGACCGGAATCGGGTATCAGTACATCGGCATGGATCATTTTGCCCGCCCCGGTGACGAGCTGGCGCTGGCCCAGAAGCGCGGCACCCTGTACCGCAATTTTCAGGGTTATACCACCCATGCGGACTGCGACCTGATCGGTATGGGAGTGAGCGCCATTTCGAGTGTGGAGAACTGTTACAGCCAGCATGTCAAATCCCTGGAGGAGTATTACTTTGCCCTGGATCAGGGGCAGCTCCCGGTCAGCCGGGGGATCCGGTTGACAGCGGATGATGGGGTGCGGCGGGCTGTCATCCAGCAGCTCAGTTGCCATTTCATGCTGGATTTCAGGGCTATCGGACGCCGGTTCAACCTGGAATTTGCCACGTACTTCGCCACCGAGCTGCACCAGCTGGCAACCATGGCGCAGGACGGGCTGTTGGAGCTTTCCGATGCGGGTCTGCAGGTGACACCTCAGGGACGCTTCCTGATCCGCAATATCTGCATGGTGTTTGATCTCAGCCTGCGCTCCGGGCAGCTGAAAGAACGTTTTTCACGCACCGTCTGAGTCCGGGCTCTCATGAGGGCATTGGCCCGGCGGGTTAATCCGTCCGGGCCACAGCTCAGTGGCAGGTGTGATGCGCCAGTGCGTTCAGGCGCTTCATGTCGTTGATGCTGATCTGGCGCAGGGCGACCGAGATGATGCCTTCCTCCTGAAAGCGCGAAAACAGGCGGCTCAGGGTCTCCACCGCCATGCCGAGGTAATTGGCCAGATCATGGCGCGGCATGGGCAGGGCAAACTCGCGGGGAGCAAAGCCACGCACCTGATTGCGCCGGGACATGCTGACCAGAAAGGTCGCCAGCCGGGCCTGGGTGTTCATCTGCCCCAGAATCAGGGACAGGGTCTGTTCGCGTTCAATCTCGCAGCCGAACTTGCGCATCATCTGTCCACGCAGGTTGGGCAGCTGGCCCATCAGGGTATTGAAGTCATCCACATTGAGTTTGCACAGCAGGGTATCGTCCAGAGCGCGGGCATCACAGGTATGGGCGTCATTGGCAAACGCATCGAAACCGAGCAGGTCGCCGGGCAGAAAAAAGCCGAGAATCTGTTCTTCACCTTCGGGTGTGGACAGCGAGGTCTTGATGGCACCGGATTTGACGGCATAGATATGGTTCTGTGGGTCTGCACGCCGGAACAGGTAATCTTTTTTACCCAGTTTGACGTTTTTCTGGATGCTGTCTTCCAGCTGCTCCAGTTCATCCCGGTTCAAGCCCTTGGGCAGGCAGAAGGCATTCAGACTGCAGTTCTGACAGGCAACCGCTTTTGAACCGGGGGGGCGTATCGGAAAGGTTGGTATTGGATTGCCCAAGGTGGATACTCCTGCAGAAGGTGATAGTGAAGCCTGCTGATTTTAACATGATGCCTTTGGGGGGAAACAGGTTTGTGCCAGCGGGTTTCTGTCACCCTGTCAGGTCAAGCCCGATTTGTACAACCGTTTGGGCCGGATTTCCGCTAAAATGATGAGGGGCAATTTATTTCAGATTGCTGATGATTCCTCAAACTCAGGTAACCAGGGATATTTATTGATTATGAAAAATATGAAAAAAATGATCGCTTTGGTGGCAGCCCTGTGCTGCAGCACGTTTGTACACGCCGATGTCATGGTGGGCGAATTTTCCAAAGGGCAGATGGCCAGGGGCAGCAGTGGCTGGGAGGTCAAGGTATTCAGTGGCAATACCAATTATAATCTGGGCAAGGATGGCAGGACGACAGTCCTGATGGCCAAAAGCAATGGCACGGCTTCCGGCCTGATCCGCAAGATTCGGGTGGATCTGACCAAAACGCCGATCCTGAACTGGAGCTGGCGCATTGATGGCCGGTTGGCGGGGCTGGACGAGCGTACCAAGAACGGGGATGATTATGCCGCCCGTATCTATCTGATCCTGGATGGTGGCCTGATGCCCTGGAATTCACTGGCGCTCAATTATGTCTGGTCCAGCAATACCGGACGTGGGCAAAGCTGGGACAATGCCCTGATGCCCAAAAATGCCAAGATGATTGCGGCACGCGGCAAGGCCGATCCGGTGGGAAAATGGGTACGGGAGCGCCGCAATGTCCGGGCTGATTTCAAGCGTGCCTTTGGTCAGGATATCAAGTTCATTGATGCCGTCGCTATCATGACCGATTCGGACAACAGCCGGCGCAGTGCCAGTGCCGCTTATGGTGATATTTACTTCACTGCCAGGTAGGGGCTGTTGTGCCGACTGGAAGTACTCCTTGAACCTCCCTGGCCTGGGGAGGTTCTTTCAGGAAGGACTGGCGGGATAATTGATGCAGGCAGGGCTCAGGCAGGAGGAGGCTGGAATATGAAGTGCTGGCGAAGCGTATTGTACGGATGGGTGCTGACGGGGTGGGTGCTTGGCCATAATGTAGTCGCTGCCGGGGAGCCAGTGGACGTTTTCACGGCCCCGGTTTACGCTGTGACAGTGGACAAGGCGTTTGATGATGTTGTTGAGGACCTGCTGGTGTCTATCGGCGGGCATAATTTCCGGCTGACGGAGCAGGCCCGAATCGGTGATGCAATTGCCGAACGGGCGGGTCAGGCGTTTCTGCGGGTGACGGTTCTGCACTTCTGCAATCTGGAGCTGGCCCGGCGTCTGCTGGAGCTGAAACCGTCTTTCTCCCTGCGCATGCCCTGCCGTATCAGTGTGCGTGCAACCGCAGATGGCAAGGTGCAGATTGAAACCCTGCTGCTGCCCGAGGCAGGCGGGGAGGCGGCGCTGAACACATTTGCTGCCAGGGTGAATGCCCTGTTGCGTGATATTGTCGATGAGGGAGGGCTGTAGGCGGCAAGCGTCGGCTTACTCCCGAGAACCCTGACCAAATTTTGGAGGATTGCTTGTGAACATGAAATCGGTGCTGCTGCTGGGGGGTATGTTGCTGGCCCTGCCCGTCATGGCGGTGGAAAAGCCTGCGGTGAATGATTTCTCGACCCAGACCCGGGTTGAGTATGTATTGGGATGCATGAGTCAATATGGCGGCGAAAATTATGACAACCTGTACCATTGTGCGTGTGCGATTGACAAGGTTGCTGCCCTGATGTCGCATGAGGAGTATGTTTCCAGTGCCACACTGGCAGCCATGATTGATACGCCGGGGGAAAGAAGCGGTATTTTTCGTGACGCCACCGGGGGGCGCAAGGCTGTCAGGGCCTTCCAGCAGACGCTCAGGGATGCCGAGCAGTCCTGTGGGCTGAAGGCCAAAGCCGGAAAGGCCGGCTGAGCCGGGCCTGCCGATGTTTCAGCCCACCGGTTCAATGGACCGGTGGGCTGCGGGTCAGGATGGAGAGGGCGCGGTGCCGGTCAGTTGCTGTTGTTGTGTGAATACTTTGCCTTCGGTATCCGTGATGGTTGCGGTCAGTGTACCTTCCTGTCCGGGGATGAAATAAAAGCGGAAGTTCGGGTTTTCGCTGATGGAGATGTCGGTTTCGGCATTGAAAATGGTTTCGCCATCAAACTCGACCTTGATGGATTTGACATAGTGGGGGGGGATGTACAGGGTGGTGACCTGATCCTTCTGCAGGCCGGTGATGTTGGGGTGGCTGATGGCCAGGGTGGTGGCGACCGGATTCAGCAGGGTGTCTTCCAGCCGGGTTTTGATGCGGATTTTGCCCAGCCGTTTCATGGCACTTTCCAGGTCCGTGCCGGCAGGAGCCGAGCAGCCGCCGGAGGCCTTGACAAAACGTTCGGTCATGTGAAGTCTGCCATCACTGGTTCTGGCGACCACCCGGACCGGGCTGTAGGCATCAACCCGGATGCGCAGTTCCATGTCGGCCTTTCCGCTGCGGGGCGTGAGCTGGAAATGGCCTGCCAGCGGGCTGGGGTTCTTGTCAATGATGAGCCACAGGTCACTGATGTAGCGTTCCGGGGTCTGGGGGATTTTCGCCAGAATGCGGGTGGGAACCATGGCACCGTCTTCGGCTCGTACCGGCGTTTCCAGCCCGATCACGTCCTTGCCGTCCTCAATCAACTGGTCCTGGAAATAGAATGGTTTCAGGCGGGCATTCCAGGCATCTTCTTCCGCCATGGCTCCGCAGGCGGGCAGCAGGAATAACAGGACCATGCCGAGCCACAGACCCGGCAGACTGTTGAGAATGATCAGGTGTTTCATGGGTACTTGCCTCCTCGAAGCAGGGGGATTCACTCCCATTCCAGCTCCGAATAAAGATAGGAAATGTTGCGTTTGTGGTATTCCTGTGCCATTGGCCAGGCAGCGGCCTCCTGCTGGCCGATACTGTCCACGCCTTCTGCCAGGGGTTTGTCTGCCTGCAGCCAGGCGCGTACCGCTGCCCGCATGTGTTCAAAGTAGCCACGTTCGGCTTCCAGTGCCGGCAGGGCTGCGGCCTGCAGCGGGCCATGTCCGGGAATCAGGTGTTCATCGGCATCCTGTGTTTCCAGGGTCTGGATGGTCTCAAGCCAGCCGTTCACGCTGCCGCTGCCGCCCATGACCGGAATGTGCTGATGAAACAGCAGGTCGCCGAGCCAGCGGGTGTTGGTCTTTTCATCCAGCACGGTCAGGTCATTGTCGGTATGGGATTGGCCGACAGCGTCAAGGCGGAGGCGGCGTTCGCCCAGGTCCAGGGTCAGGGAGCCTTCAACCGTCTGGTCCGGAGGGACAAGGTCGTCCGTCGTGACCTTCAATCCCGCAGCCTGAGCCCGCTCTACATAGGTTTCACCCAGCAGTGCCAGTGCCCGTGGCAGGTTGCTGTGACCGATGAAACTGGCGCCCTCAGCCCGGAAGGCACTGTTGCCGAACAGGTGGTCCGGATGTACATGGGTGTTGATCACGTATCTGATTGGCAGGTCTGTCAGCTGGCGGATGGCACACAGCAGGGCAGCCCCCTCTTCCGGGCTGCCGCCGGTATCGATGACAGCCACTGCCTGGCTGCCGATGATGAAACCGGTATTGGCGATATTCTGGGTATCAAAAACCACCCCATCCTGCCCCTGGCGTGCATAAAAGCCGGGCTGAATGGCTTCTACCGGCTGACAGTTCGCAGCCAGTACCGGCTGCAGGCAGCACAGGCTCAATAAAAGCAGTACCGAACGGTTCATGGCTCCTCCCTGTTCGTTCTGGCCCTGTCCATACAGGAGTCACCCTGGGCGGGGGTGTCCTTCAATATGACATAGTTGCCTGAGGCAGACAAACAAACGGCCTCCAACCTTTTTCCAACGTTGGGAACGTAAAGTGGAAAATGTTGTGAATCGATCAACATGAGGAGGAAAACAATGAAGAAGTGGTCAAAGCCTGCTTTCCGGGAAATGCGGTACGGCTTCGAAATCAATCTTTATATCATGAACCGTTGAGGAGACGGATCTGACAAGCAGAATCCAGTAGATGCCGCAGAGGCTTTTGGGAGGATAACGGGCTCTGCCAGTGCCGGTCATATCGCCTGATCCGGGTATTACCCCTGTGTGACTGGTATGAGCGGGTATGACAGACAGCAGTTTTCTGTTGTCGTCAGGTATTCCATTCAACTTCACCGCCCTGATTCCAAGCAAGCTCCAGCTGTATGCCGCCTTCTGGATGGTTCGGGTGTCTCAGCGTTTGTCCAGTATTTGAATTTTGAGGAGAAGAGGATGAAGTTTTCTAAAAAAATGCTGTCGGCCTTTGTGGTTGCCGCATTAGCCGTGCCTTTGGCTGCCAGTGCCAATGAATCCGTCACCGCCGCGATGTCGGATGCCAATAACTGGGCCAGCTGGGGCGGCAATTATGCGGGCAACCGCTACAGTGAGCTGAATCAGATCAACAAAGAAAACGCCGGCCAGTTACAGCCTGCCTGGACATTTTCGACCGGTGTCCTGCGTGGCCATGAGGGTGGCCCGCTGGTGATCGGCGATACCATGTATGTCCAGACCCCGTTTCCGAACAAGGTTTTCGCCATTGATCTGAAGGACCAGTCCATCAAGTGGATGTATGAGCCGAAACAGAGCACCGATGTCATTCCGGTGATGTGTTGTGACACGGTCAACCGGGGTCTGGCTTATGCTGATGACAAGGTTTTCCTGCAGCAGGCCGACACCACACTGGTGGCCCTGAGTGCGGCTGACGGTTCCGTGCAGTGGAGCATCAAGAACGGTGATCCCAAAAAGGGGGAAACCAATACCAACGCCCCCATTGTGGTCAAGGACAAGGTCATCACCGGGATTTCCGGCGGTGAGTACGGGGTGCGCGGCTTTGTCGCCGCTTACAACACCAGCGATGGCAGTCTGGCCTGGAAATGCTACAGCACCGGCCCGGATGGCGAGATGTGCTTTGACCCGGACAAGACCATGACCTGGATGGGAACCGAGAAAGGCATGCAGCCGGTCGGCAAGGATTCCAGCCTGAATACCTGGAAAGGGGATCAGTGGAAGATCGGTGGAGGCACCACTTGGGGCTGGTTCTCTTATGATGCCGCGCTCAACCTGGTCTATTACGGAACCGGCAACCCCAGCACCTGGAATCCGGTCGTGCGTCCGGGTGACAACAAGTGGTCCATGTCCATCGTGGCCCGTGATGCCGATACCGGGCAGGCCAAGTGGATTTACCAGATGACACCGCATGATGAGTGGGACTATGACGGGGTCAATGAAATGCAGCTGGCCGATATCAAGGTCAAGGACAAGGATGTCAAGGCGCTGGTGCACTTTGACCGCAATGGCTTTGCCTATACCCTGGATCGTGTCACCGGTGAAGTGCTGGTGGCGGAAAAGTATGATCCGGCTGTTAATTGGGCAACCCATGTCGACATGAATACCGGGCGTCCCCAGGTTGTGGCCAAGTACTCTACTGACCAGAATGGTGAAGATGTCAATACCCAGAACGTCTGTCCGGCGGCACTGGGTACCAAGGACCAGCAGCCGACTGCTTTCTCGCCACGGACCGGCCTGTTCTATGTGCCCACCAATCATGTGTGCATGGACTATGAGCCGTTCCAGGTCGAATATGTGGCCGGTCAGCCTTATGTCGGTGCGACCCTGAGCATGTTCCCTGGTGGCAAGGTCACGGGTGATGGCTCCCACAATCTGGGCAACTTCATTGCCTGGGATGCGGACAAGGGCGAGATCAAGTGGTCCATTCCCGAGCCGTTCTCGGTCTGGTCCGGGGCACTGGCCACGGCGGGTGATGTGGTGTTCTACGGTACGCTGGAGGGCTACCTGAAGGCCATTGATGCCAATACCGGTGAAGAGCTTTACCGTTTCAAGACGCCATCCGGCATTATCGGCAACGTCAATACCTGGTCTTATGAGGGCAAACAGTATATCGGCGTGCTTTCCGGTATCGGCGGCTGGGCCGGCATCGGTATGGCGGCGGGGCTGGAAGGTGACACTGAAGGTCTGGGGGCGGTAGGGGCCTACAAGACCCTGAGTGCCTATACCCAGCTTGGCGGGGTACTGACCGTGTTCAGCCTGCCTGACAGTGCTGTCAAATCAGCCGCTACGGCCGAGCCTGTCAAAGTCAGCGCCAACTGATTTTTCCTCCTCCAGATTATGCCTGCCCTTCGGGGTGGGCATTTTGTCAAGCAAGGAAAATCATGAAATCTGCCAAATACGCAAGACAAGGGGTGCTGTCCCTGCTGACCGGGGCTGCACTGCTTATTTCCCTGTCGCCCGCCTGGGCTGACAATGACAATGCGGAACCCCGCAAAGTCCTCAAGGTCTGCGCCGACCCCAATTACCAGCCCTTTTCCACCCGTGACCTGAGTGGTTATGAAAACCGTCTGGCCGAATTGGTCGGCAGCAAGCTGGGCATTCCGGTGGAATATACCTGGTTCCCGCAGCGCATGGGTTTTATCCGCAATACCCTGCGCAAGAAAAACCCTGACGGTGATGGCTATCTGTGTGATCTGGTGATCGGGGTTCCGAAGCAGTTTGAGCTTGGGATGGCCTCCGATCCCTACATGCATTCAACCTATGCCATGGTGGTGGCCAGGGATGGCCGGCTGGGCCAGCTTGAGGAGGCTGCCGCCTTGGCCGGGATGGATGCGGAAACCCGCAAGTCCGTGAAGGTGGGGGTGACGGAAAGCAGCCCCGGTGCCATGTGGCTGGCCCGACATGACCTGTTCGATCAGCTGGCCCCCTATGTGGCCCAGTCTGCCGATCCGGAGGAATATCCCGGTCAGCTGCAGTTGCAGGACCTGCTGGCAGGCAAACTGGATGCTGCCATTGTCTGGGGGCCGGTGGCCGCCAATTTCGTCCGTCAGGGCAAAGACAGGCTGCGCATGCTGCCGATGAAAACCGAGCCCGGTGTCCCGCTGGATTATGAAATCTCCATGGCCGTGCGTTTTGGCGAGGATGACTGGAAGACGCAGATCAATCAGTTGCTGAGCGAAAATGCCGGTCAGGTCAAGGCGATCCTGGAGGAGTATGGAATCCCCCTGCTGCCTGTCGGCGGTTGAGTGGCCGATGAGGATGGCGCCTGAGTTTTACTATTGTAAGTTAAGGTTTTTCTGATGAAAAAGTTGAATGTTTTGGCTGCAGCGTGCTTGTTGCTTGCAGGCTCCGTGTCTGCCCAGAGCTTTGGCCCTACCCGGCATTCGGTAGAGGGAACCGTGACGATTGATGCACCTGCTGACAAGGTCTGGGCATTGGTGCGCGATTTCAGCAAGGTGGGCGAGTGGGTACCGCCGGTCAAAAGTGTGGTGATGCAGGGTGATGATGTCAGGGTTCTGACCTTGCAGGATGGTCACACCATTACCGAGCAGCTCAATGGTGAGAATGATGAAAACAAGACCCTGCGTTACCGGATTATCGATATGCAGGTGCTGGAGTCCCTGGATTTCAACGGCCACAAGGTTCAGCGGACTTCGCTGCCGGTTGATACCTATACCAGTATTATCAAGGTGACAGCCAATGATGCTGACAGCAGCAAGGTCAGCTGGTCGGGTAAGTTTTATCCGGTCTGGTCATTTGACCCACCGGCTCCTGATGGTCTGGGCGATGAGGATGCGATTTTTGCCATCAAGGGGCTTTACCAGATCGGACTGGCAACCCTGAAGTCCCATCTGGAAAGTGATACGGGGGCGCCCAGTGCGGAAACAACCTCTATGGCGGCAGTCGTGCTGGTTGTGGATGGTGAGCCGGTTGAAGGAGCGGCTCCTGCTGTTGCGGCCCAACCTGCCGCTGTGCCGGCGGATACGGCGGCGGCCCCCGCTACCGAGGCCCAGCCTGCTGCCACACCGGCGGATACGGCTGCTGCACCTGCCACCGAGGCCCAGTCTGCCGCTGCTGCAACAACGGCTGCACCTGCTGCGGATGCCAAGCCTTATGCCGAACATGTGCAGTGTGATGCCGACGGTAAAAACTGCAAGATTGACAAGTTTCTGAATGTCGGGTTCCGGACGTTCGGCCAGTGCCAGGTCTGTCATGGCATTGACGGCAACGGCAGTACCATCGCACCGAGCCTGATGCTAAAGGTCAAGGAGCTGAGCAAGGAACAGTTCTGGGACCGGGTCGCCAACGGCTATCAGGGACAGATCGGCGTCATGCCGCCCTGGAAGGAAAATCCGAATGTCATGAAAAATATCGAGAATCTGTACGACTACCTGCGTGCCCGTTCTGACAATGTGATTCCCGCCGGTAAGGTCGATCGTTTCTGATGGCCTGTACCTGACGGTTTCTGGTCGGGTTTTGACGGTTTCTCCATGAGCCTGTTGGTTATTTGACCAGCAGGCTTTTTTTATTGATGCGGCTGGGTGAAAGTCCCCTTCAGGCGCCGGCCCGCCGTCAGTCAGTTGCGGTTTTCAGGGGGTTTTCCTGGTGCGTCCAGGTCATTATCATGCATGGATACCTCGTCAGTACAAAGGAGCAGGGATGAAGCCAGGACAGCCGGGAAGGTGGCGCAGTCTGAAATATGCCCTCGGTGGCCTGTTGCTGTTGGCCCTGCTGCTGGGAGCGTTGGCCTACGGCTACCGTTCCACCTTCAACGCCCGTTTTGCCGTCATGGAGCAGCTGTCGGTTTCGGACTGCCAGCCGGGCGAGAACGGACGCTGGCAGCTGCCGAGTTCGCTGGGGGAGTACCCGCTGCTGCTGACGCGCCTGCTGCAGCAGATGGAAGGCGAGACGGTGGATATCCAGCTGGTACGCCGGTTTCTGCTGACGCCGGCGGAAGCCGGCAGGCCGGGTGACGGGCGTTTCCGCGGGCGGGAAATCGCCCTGCGCCTGCAGTACAGTCAATCCCGACGGCTGGAGCTGTTTATCAATCATGCCTTCATGGGCGAGGCCCGACCGGGTTGCAGTATTTATGGCCTGAAGGCGGCCAGCCGGTTTTATTTCAACAAGCTGCCGGAAACCCTGTCACCGGCAGAGGTGGCCCTGCTGTCCGTACAAGTGCGCGCCCCCAAGTATTTTGACCCGGTGCGGTTTCCGGACCGGGTGCAGGTCCAGCGGGACCAGCGTCTGGCGTGGGCATTGCAGCAGCGGCTGATCACGCCGGAGGAATACCGGCAGGCCCTGTCGGAACCGTTGCCGGTGCAGACGCAGGGACCCTGAGGCCGGTCTGGGTCCGTGTTGCCGGGTTCAGGCGGTCTCGCGTGCCACCAGCTCGCTGAAAGCTGCCGCCAGCTGCCGGTAAACCGGCCCCGGACAGGGTATCGGGCGGCCATCCACTTCGCGTACCGGGATCAGTTTGGCCCCGGTTCCGGTCAGGATGCACTCATCCGCACAATACAGGTCATAAGGCGTCAGCACACCTTCCCGGGCCGGCAGCCCCAGCTCCCTGGCCAGCTCCAGCGTGGTACCACGGGTGACACCGGACAGTGCACCTTCTGTCACGGCGGGGGTGATGAGCTCACCATTCTTGACTATAAACAGGTTTTCTGCGGAGCCTTCCGCCACACAGCCGCGCTCATTGAGCAGAATGGCTTCATCCACCCCGGCAAAGTTGGCTTCCATGCGTGCCAGAATGTTGTTGAGGTAGTTGAGGCTCTTGATGCGCGGATCCAGCCGGTCCGGCATGGAGCGCCGAGTGGCGGCAATAAGGGTCCGGGCACCCTGCAGCCGCTGTTCATCACTGATCATGTTGAGTTTGTCGGCAATCACGATTGCACTGCCTTTGGGGCAGCTGTCAGGGTTGATGCCCAGGGCACCGACCCCGCGGGTGACCAGTATACGCAGATAGCCATCATCCAGAGCGGAGGCGGCGATGGTCTGTGTTACCGCCTGTTCCAGTGCCGCAAGGCTGACCGGCAGGGTAAGGCGCAGGGCGGCGGCGGACTGGCCCAGACGCTTGAGGTGGCGTGACAGACGGAAGGGCTTGCGGTTGTAAAACCGCACACCTTCAAAAATACCGTCGCCATACAGAAAGCCGTGATCAAACACGGAAATACGGGCTTTTTCCGCCGGAACCAGTTCGCCGTCAATCCAGCAGGTGGCATATTCAAACATGGTGATTTGCTCCTGAGTTAGTGGAAGTCAAGAATCATGAAAACGGTGGCCGCCGTCAACACCGCCATGCACCGATTGAAGCCGCGTCGGTGCGTCGGGCTGGTCAGCAGGTGCTGGATGCCGGAACCGAACCCGGCCCACAGGGTGATTGAGGGCAGGCCGGCCAGAATGAAACACAGAATGAGTACGATACCGGAGGCCAGATACTGCTCACCCGTCAGGGTGAAGCTGCTGACTGCACCCGTGGCCATCATCCAGGCTTTGGGATTGACAAACTGGAACAGCAGGGCCTGCCACCCGTTCAGCGGTTTACCCTGCGGTGCCGGTATGGCTGTGCTGTCAGCCAACGGTGAATGGACGGGAGCAGAGGCAATTTTCCAGGCCAGCCACAGCAGGTAGCCGATACCGATGGCCTTGAGGGCGGTCTGGGCCGGTGGAAACTGGAGAAACAGGCTGCCAAGCCCGGCCAAGGCAAGGGACAGCAGCAGAACCATGCCGCAGATGATGCCCAGCAGGTGCGGAATGGTGCGTCGGAAACCGAAACTGGCACCGGAGGCCAGCAGCATCAGGTTGTTGGGGCCGGGGGTGACTGAGGTGACAAAGGCGAAGCTGAGCATGGCCAGCAGCAACTGGGTATTCATGAAAAAATCCTTGTCGGGCTCTGAAACAAGGCATGCAGCATAAGGCTTGTGCTGTAAGCAGTACAGGTTCAGAATTTTCTTAATTGGGCAGTACAGTTTGGATGGCTGAAAAAACTGTAGTGGTTTCGGGGTTGCATGCTGTACTGTATTGCTGGTGTGAACAGGTCCGGGAGCAGGGTATTCATGTTGTATCGGGAAATCGCGACCCGTCTGACCCGGCAGATTGAGGCCGGGCTGTACCTGCCGGGAGAGCGCCTGCCGGGTGTGCGTCGTCTGAGCCGGCAGTTCGGGGTCAGTGTTTCCACCATTATGCAGGCTCAACGCCTGCTGGAAAATCAGACCCTGATTGAGGCCCGGCCCCGTTCCGGCTATTACATCTGCCGGCGCAGCTGGGACAAGCCGGAACTACCCGCACCGTCCACACCGGAACAGCAACCCATGCCGGTCACCGGGCAGGCCTTGACCCTGCATCTGGCCCGGATTGTGAATCAGGCCGATTTTGTCCAGCTGGGAGCCGCAGTACCGCATACCGATTTTCTGCCGTTGCGTGCCCTGCAACGCAGCCTGGGCAAGGTGGTACGCCATTATGATCATCAGGCTGCCAATTACGCCTTTCCACCCGGCCTGCCGCAGTTGCAGCAGCAACTGGCCCGGCGTCTGCTGCTGGGCGGGAGTCGGGTGCAGGCCGAGGAGATACTGATCACCAATGGCGGGCATGAGTCCCTGATGCTGGCACTGCGCACGGTGGCAAAGGCCGGGGATGTGATTGCCATCGAATCCCCCACTTTTTACGGCCTGCTACAGGTGATCGAGTCGCTGGGAATGAGGGCACTGGAAATTCCGACCGACCCGCAGCGGGGGATCAGCCTGTCCGCACTGGCACTGGCACTGGAGCAGTGGCCGGTGAAAGCCTGCGTGCTGATCCCCAATTTCCACAACCCCCTTGGGTGCCTGCTGGATGATGCCGACAAGCACGGGCTGGTGCAGCTGGCGCGCAGACACGGCTTCACCCTGATTGAGGATGACATCTACGGCGAGCTGGGCTTCAGTGGTGAGCGCCCGCGCACCCTGCACAGCTTCGACCAGGATGGTCAGGTGATTTATTGCAGTTCGGCCTCGAAAACCGTGGCTCAGGGTTTGCGGGTGGGGTGGATGGTTTTACCGCAACAGTATCGTGCGCAGGCGGAATATCACAAGTATCTCACCAATCTGGGGGCCCCTACGCTGTCCCAGCTGGCACTGGCTGATTATCTGGCGCATGGTGGCCATGAGCGTTACCTGCGTCAGGTCCAGAGCCATTATTTTTCCCAGGTCGAGCGTTTTTCCCGTGCCGTCCGCAAACATTTTCCGGCCAGTACCCGCGTAAGCCAGCCTGCCGGCGGATTTGTCCTTTGGGTGGAGCTGGAGCCAATGATCGATACGCTGACATTGACCCACCGCATGCTGCAGCACCGGGTCAGCATTGCACCGGGACGGCTGTTTTCGGCCAATCAGAAATACCACAACTGCCTGCGCCTGAACTGCGCCCAACCCTGGTCGGAAATCATTGAGCATGCCCTGATACAGCTGGGCAGGGAGATTGCCACATGAGCACGGAAAAAATACCACCCTCGAGTCTGGAGGGGCTGGCTGACAGCCTGCAGGCCATCCCTGTGACCGGGCATGCGCCGCTGGAACGCTGGAAACCACAGTTGCAGGGGCAGGTGGATATTGTCATCCGGCGTGACGGCAGCTGGTGGCATGAAGGGCGTGTGATCGGGCGCGCCCCGCTGGTACGTCTGTTTGCCTCCGTGCTGTGGCAGGAGCAGGGTGTGTATTATCTGCGTACACCACACGAGCAGATGCAGATTGCTGTTGAGGATACGGCATTTTTCATTACCGGGCTGGAGGTGGTGAATCCCGGCACACCGCAGCAGCAACTGGTGTTCACCAGCAGTTATGGGGATGTGCTGGTGGCTGGGTCGGAGCACCCGCTCCGGGTTGATGCGCCGGATGGCGAGCCGTTGCCCGGCATTATGGTACGTTATGGCATGCCGGGCCGGTTGTCACGCCGTGTGTTTTATGAGCTGGGCGAAATGGCGCAGCGCCGGGGGCCGGCTTGGGGGGTGTTCAGTCAGGGGGTCTGGTTTGTGCTGGCGGAGGCGGGTGAGCCGGCATGAAAAGGGGGAGAGTGGCCGGAAGGAATGACGGGTACTGAAGGCTCAGACGGCAGTCAGCACCATGATATCGACCGGAATGCGGCGTCCGTCCGTCAGAATCAGTGTGCCGGCGATGGACTCCTGGCTGGTATCCAGTGTCAGGAAGCGGGCTACGATCTGGTTGTTTTCGTAACAAACCGGTTTCACCTCTTCACCATACTGCAGGGCAATGACCGTATCCGGATAGTCCTGTGCATCCCCCAGCAGCACGGTATCCCGGTTTGACAGGGGGTGATCCGGGTCCACCAGTCGCGGGGAGCGATCAGCGATGCCCCGTACCACCCGTGGCTGGTCTGTGGCCTGTCGGGCACTGGCAGCGTCCGTGCCAATGCTGCCGGACTGCCCCTTGCCGGTGATCTGGTGCAGAAAACTTTCAATCAGGCGCAGGAAGTTCCGGTACAGGGATTTGTGTTTTTCGTGTGGCAGCTGGCGGGATTTTTCCCAGCGCTGAAAATCCTTGGCATCCCTGTTTTCCAGCGTGCGGGCCACACCGTTTACATCGCCTGTAGAACTGATACGCCCGTGTTCTATCGGTGTTAACATCTGGTCTTTCCCTATACCCCAATGAAGATCCGGAAAATGTCTAAATTCCATGATGTTGGAACGCATTGTGAAGATGGAGTGCGGGAGGGATGAATGTCGTATTATCCCCGATGAGGCTGCAGGGGGAAGGTGTTTTGGCCAGAGCGGCCCCGGAGGAAGCCCCGGACCGGTGGGTCCGGGGGGATGGCTGTCGGGTGCGGGTTACTGTTTTTTGCCGCCCCCTTTGCCACCGCTACCGCCGCCACTGCCGGAGAGGCTGACGCTGACGCTGGTGGTACTGGTGTGGCCGTGGCCGTCATCAATGGTATAGGTGAAGGTGTCACCCCCCCGTTTGCTGCCTGCGGTATAGGTGATCACGGTGCCATCGGTTGTAGCGCTGCCTTTGCCGGGACGGGAGACTGCGGTAATGGTCAGGGGATCACCTTCCGGATCGCTGTCATTGTCCAGCACCGGAATGGTGACAGTACCACCCGTGGTCACTGTGGCGGCATCCGGATTCGCCAGTGGTGCCAGATTGATCACGGGTGCAGAGCCGGTCAGTGCGGAGGCAACCATCGAAAAGGCGGTTTCATTACCGGCCCCGTCACGGGCTTTGACCTTGAAGCTGTAGCTGGTATCGGCATCCAGTCCGGTGGCTGTCCAGCCGGAGCTGCCGACCCAGCCACTGTCGGTGCAGCCGTTGCCGCCTGCGGTGCAGGCAAAATAATATGAAACCTGTGTTGACAGGTCATCCTGGGCGGTCAGGGCCGTCATGCGGATGCTCTGGTGGTCAATGGCTTCGGGAACCAGTGCCCAGCCCATCGGGTCGGGGGTTGGCGGCGTATTATCCACCATGACCGGAATATTGCCGGACAGGGTATAGCGCCCGAGGCTGCCGTAATCGGTGTAGTTGATGCTGCCGCTGCCGCTGACGCTCAGGTAATAGGTGCCGGGTACCAGTTCCAGGCTGATGCCGGCGACAGTATCGGCCTCCGGATTGCTGCTGGCCAGCGGACTGCCATACCTGTCATACAGGCCGAGGCTGAGGTCCAGATTGCCGCCTTTGGTGTGCAGGGGTTCCAGGGCCGGTGTGGCCTGGATGGTCACCAGACCGCCCGCGGTGCTGAAGCTGAAGGTGTCGATGTCATCCCGTGAGCCGATGATGCCCTTATTCTGCGGAGCAAGGTTGCCCGGATCGTCCTGCAGCGAGGTGGCGAGCAGGTTGCCGCTGGCGTCCAGCAACAATGGGGTGGCCTGGCTGGTCTGATTGCCATGATCATCCGGGCGCAGGCTGATTTTGCCGGTGATGATGGCGATATCGTCCTGATACTGGTTGGCATCCGGGTATTCACCCTTGCTCCACTGGCTGACGTTACGGCTGTAGCCGGTGCCCATGATCGGCCCCCAGCTGATGTAGCCGCTGCCAAGACCGCCGTAGTAGCTGCTGGTGGAAGTACCGTCATGAGCCAGACCGAGGTTGTGGCCCATTTCATGGCTGGCCGCTTCGGAAACATAGTCGGCACGGCCACCACCGAGGTTATTGTAATACACCAGTGCCGGCGAGTAGGTGCTGGCATAGTCAGTGCGTCCCCAGACCCCGACATAGGCAACACCACCGGCTGTCGATGCCGGCATGGCCTGGCCCAGTTCGTCGGTATTCCGGGTGATCAGGAGACGTCCGGTCGTCGGGCCGAAGCGGCTGGGGGATTCTGTCGTCACATCGACGTTGAACGGTGCATAATCCTCGGCGATGCGGCGCCAGATTTCGGCAATGGCGTCGGTTTCCGCGCTGCTGAAGCTGGCCGGATTGCCATCCAGGTCATAGGGCGTGGCATACAGGGTGTTGCCATTGCTGTTCCAGGCCGTATTGCTGATCATGTGACCATCAAAATCCAGATAGATCACGTTTCCGGCACCGGGCTTGCTGTGCAGCCGGAAGGCATCCACCGGTGTGCTGACCGGTGACGGATCGATTGTCCCGACCGTACTGCCTGCCGCTTCCGGCAGACCTTGATCCACGAAGAAAATCCCTCCGTTTTTGTCGGCACGCATGTGCGGGAGGTCATTGGTGCTGAAGTTGAAACTGTGCAGCCATTTCAGGGCATTGCTGCGGGCATTGGCCGGCAGGCTTTCCAGCTGCTTGCGTAGCAGGCCGGGTGGCAGTTCACTGAGCGTGAAGGGATGATCCGCACCGTAACTGCGTCCCTGGGAAGGGGTGGAGACAGCGGCCTGAGCCTGGGTGATACCCATCAGGCAGGCAATAGATACGACCAGCGCCAGTCTGTGCATGGGAATAATGTGCATGGGGGAACCTCGTGCCTGAATTTTGATTTTTTATTCATCATTAACCGGGGTCTGCAGTACGGAAAGCGTCCTGTCAGGGGACAGGTGGGGTGATACGCTTTGGCTGCTACGACACCTAGCCTATCTTATAATAAACTCCGCTTTTAGCATAATTAATTTTTATTGAAAATGGGAAAGCCGGTCTGCCGGCAGCCGGCGGATTCATATCGGCTGTGCCGGGAGCATGCTCAGTCCGGGCGCTTGCACAGTACGTGCTGGTAACGCGCCAGGCTGCGCCAGGGTTCCTGTTGCGAATAGCGCGCTTCCAGTGCCAGTACCTCCTGCAGGTCCAGTTGTTTGCGGAGCTGGGGATAAGTGTAGTCATAAAAGCAGCGGACACCGCTCCACAGCTCCAGCTGCAGTCCGGCCTGTGTCAGCCACTCCAGCACCTGTTGCGGCAGCAGGGGGGAGATGGG
Source organism: Thiothrix sp. (assembly GCA_020442915.1). GTDB lineage: Bacteria > Pseudomonadota > Gammaproteobacteria > Thiotrichales > Thiotrichaceae > Thiolinea. The sequence continues at coordinate 21,887 of JAGRJD010000135.1, forward strand.
TGCCAGGCCGGTTGTGGTACCGGGTGGGGGGCTTTGGTGTTCCAGCACGGTTTTCAGCTGTCCGGCCTGCAGGTGACGCATGGTTCTGGCGTGCTGGTTGAAAAACATCAGCGACAGTTTGCCACCGGCCTTCAGCAGGGACAGCAGGCCCTGCAGGGTGACAAGCGGTTCGGCCAGCCATTCCAGGACGGCATGACAGACGATCAGGTCATAGGTACCGGGTTTCTGGGCAACCCATTGCTGAATGGTATTTTTCCGGATGAAAACCCGGCCCTGCAGGTCATGTTGCCGGATACTGGCCACGGCGTGGTCCAGCATTTCCCCGGCGGGTTCCAGCAGGGTTACCCGGTGCCCGCAGCCTGCCAGCCAGACGGACATCTGCCCCATACCTGCCCCGGCATCAAGGACCTGCAGGGAGTCCGTCCGGCACACATGCGCTGCCAGGTCGCGCTGCAGGATGTGCAGGCGGATTCTGCCTTTCGGATTGTCATTGGCATAGATCTGTCGCCGGAAGCGTTCACTGATGCCATCAAAAATACGATCTTCTTTCATGTGCCGGAGATTTTTCAGAATAGTCGGATCAATACCTTGCCTACGAGCTATATATAAGGCATGGAGAGTGTAATGCCAAAGGACAGCGCCGTGTACCGGTTGCTTAATAACCGCTATGTACTGACCAAATGCCTGTTCAGTGGTCCCGTCGGACAGGTTTATCTGGCACGGGCCGTACGTGCAGCGGACCGGGGCATCAGCGGTGAGGTTCTGGTGCATAGCATACCGTCGGGTATGCTGGAATACACGCGCCTTTCCAGCCGGTTTCATTTTCTGCGTCGCTGTTGTGACGCTATGGATGATGCTGAGCTGCTGCCGGTACTGGATTGTGGCTGGCTGGATGGTACCGCCTGTTTTGTGCTGCGGAAGCCGAGTGCCTGGTCCATCAGCCTGCTGGCCGGGCGGGATGCTGTCGGGTCGCGCCTGCACCAGCAGGCTCTGCTGATTGCGGAGCGTCTGCATGAGCGCGGGCTGATTCCGGGAGCAGACCTGCATCCAAACTGGTTTCTGGTGACTTCCGAGGGAGAGTTGCGGGTGCCGGGAACCGTGCTGCTGCCGGAGCTGGCTGCATTTGCTGCGGATGCCCCGCAGGTGTCTGGACCACGTCCGCTGCGGCAGCGTAGGCATTGGGTGCCGCTTTTGATGCTGCTGGTCAGTCTGGGGAGTATGGCCATGGTTGCGGGTTGGGTATGGTACCGGTTTGGTGCCGGAATGGAGGCCATGCTGTTTGCCGGCAAGCCCCCGCCGACCGCTGCGGCAGCGGACACGCAGCCGTTGTCCGGGGACAGCCGGATTGCTGAAGTGTCGGAGGCCGGTGATACGGCGGGGCGTGTTGTGCCGGAAGTACCGCTGCTGGCCGGACAGGCCGGTTCGGTATCGCTGCTGGATCGGGAGCACCCGGCTGACCAGGTTCTGCCGGCTGTTCCGGAAGCCCCCGCAGCACCTTCGGCTCCACACCTGGTACCGCCGGTATCCGGGATCGGGAGTGAATCCGGAACCCTGTTGTTACAGCCGCCGGTTGTGCCGGTATCGGTTGAGGTGGCGGATGCGGGGCATGCCGTCATGCCTGCAGAAGCAGTATTCCCCCCTGCTGCCAGCGCGGAGGATCGCTCTGCCGTACCGGCGGCAGTGGAGCGCAGCACAAAGGTGGTATCGCCGACCCCAGCCCCTGTCACTGCGTCGGTGGAGCAGCCGCCAAAGCCTGTCAAGGCTGACGCATCACCGGAACCGGTGCCCAAGCCCGCACCTGTGTCAAAGGTGGTTCCTGCGCCCGCCGAGGCTGTACAGCCTCCGGTGGATGTCAGCCGGCTGCGGGCTGCCGGAATGAACCGTGACCAGCTGATCCGCAAGGCCAATGAAGCGATCCGTCAGGGGCGGCTGGGCGAGTATCCGGGGTGGGGTGCACTCTATTTCATTCGCCTGTTGCGACGCATTGACCCCTCCCACCTTCAGGTCCGCTATCTGGCCCGTGATGTGGCGACGCGCTACCATGACCGGGCCAGAAACCAGATTCGTGCCGGAGCCAGGAAGCAGGCTGCACGTTCCCTGTGGGTGGCGCATCAGGTGATTCAGGAGTTCAATCTGGTGCAGCTGAACCCGGCCCAGGCCCTGCTCAGGCGCAGGCTGGCTGAATAAGCCGTCTATTGGAGCCGCAATCATCAGACAGACCCTGCTGCGCCCTGAGCCGGGAGGTTGAGCAGGCAGGCCGCTTTGTCTCATAATGCATGACTCAAGCCTTACTACCATCTTTCCAAGGAGTCACCCATGGGTTTTCTCGCCGGCAAACGCATTCTGGTCACCGGGATCGCCAGCAACCGCTCCATTGCCTATGGCATTGCACAGGCCATGCACCGGGAAGGGGCCGAACTGGCCCTGACTTATCAGAATGACAAGCTCAAGCCCAGGGTGGAGAAGTTTGCTGCAGCGTTCGGCTCCAGCATCGCCTTACCCTGTGATGTGGGTACGGATACCGATATTGAAGCCACTTTCGCTGCCCTGCGAGAACACTGGGGTGGTCTGGACGGGGTTGTTCATGCTATTGCATTTGCGCCCAAAGAGCAGCTGGAGGGCAGCATTGTGGACAATACCACCCGTGAAGGCGCGCAGATTGCACATGAAATCAGCGCCTACAGCTTTCTGGCCATGGCGCGTTACGCCCGTCCGCTCATGGAAGGGCGCAACGGGGCTCTGCTGACCCTGAGCTATCTGGGGGCGGTGGCCGCGATTCCCAACTACAATGTCATGGGCATGGCCAAGGCCAGCCTGGAAGCCGGTGTGCGCTTCATGGCCGCAGACCTGGGGCCGTCCGGTATCCGTGTCAATGCCATTTCTGCCGGGCCGATCCGTACCCTGGCGGCATCTGGCATCACCGGGTTTCGCAAAATGCTGGATCACTTTGAGCAGCATGCCCCGCTGCGCCGTCATGTCACCATCGAGGAAGTCGGGAATACAGCTGCCTTCCTGTGCTCCGATCTGGCTTCCGGCATCACCGGGGAGGTGACCTATGTGGATGCCGGCTGGAACATTCTGGGCATGTCGGGGATGCCGACGGAATAGGGCGCGCCGCCGCCCGTCAGCATCCGGCCCGCAGCACCTCGTAACACGCTCCCATGGTGTGATAATCGGTTTTACCCGCCGGGGATTTGAGGTCGTCATATTTGCGGTTGTCGCGGGTCAGAATGCGGAACCAGGCCCCCTGTTCATGGTCGACCATGTGCGCCCAGCTGTACGCCCAGATGTGCTGATACCAGTCCCGGTACTTGGCGTCACCCGTGGCTTTGGCCAGCAGGGCGGCAGCGGCGAAGCTTTCAGCCTGCACCCAGAAATATTTGTCGCCATCGCAGAGGCTGCCATCCGGAGCAAAGCCATAGCAGATACCGCCATGCTCCGTATCCCATGCTGAAGCCAGCGCTGCATCAAACAGCGCCTGCGCACGCAGAATGTGCCAGTCCTGCGGAGCATGACGGTGCAGGATCAGCAGCAGCTTGGCCCATTCGGTCTGGTGGCCGGGCTGGAATCCCCAGGGTCTGAACAGGTGGCGTGGGTTGTCACGGTTGTAGTTCCAGTCGATATTCCAGTCGGCATCGTAATGTTCCCAGATCAGGCCCCTGCCTCTGGCAGCCTGACGGCGCGTGATATTGTCCGCCAGACGTGCGGCCCGCTCCAGATAGCGCTGCTCTCCGGTGGCTTCATAGGCCCACAGCAGGGCCTCGCAGCTGTGCATGTTGGCATTCTGGCCCCGGTAGGGTGCCATGAGGCTGAAATCGGCATTGGCCTCATCACGGTACAGGCCATGGGCGTCATCCCAGAAATGCTGCTCCATCAGGTCCCAGGCCTGCTGCAGCGGGACCTGTCCCTCTTCCACACCGGCCATGATGGCGGTTGCCCCGGCCAGCAGGACAAAGGCGAGTCCGTAGCAGTGATTGGTGGCATCCTGTACTTCGCCCCGCTGGAGCAGCCAGGCATAACCGCCAGTGGCCGGCTGGTGGTGGACCTGCTGCAGATAATCAAGGCCGTGCCGGATCCAGTCACGGTCATGGCGCTCGGGGAAGTGCTGTTGCGCCATGGCGTAATTGAACACAAAGCGGGTGCTGCTGACCAGATGGCGGGTATCGCGGTCATAAATGCTGCCGTCATCACGGAAATGCTGGAAAAAACCACCTGCCGGGTCACAGGCATGTGGCTGATAGAATGCCAGTATGCTGCGGATATGGTTGTGCAGGAAATCAGGGCTGAAAAAATCCGGTATCTTGTCCATAGCTTCCTCCATCAGGGTGATGAAGGCGATTATACGCAGCCTCGGCCCGCTTTGGCTTGCATCCTTCCTGGGGCGTCCCTCAGTTGACCGGCATGCGTGCCCGCAGATTGTCCCGGTCATACCACCATTGGCCATCGGTCAGTGCCTCCAGCACCTGCCCCAGCCGGGGCAGGAATTGTGCCGGGTCCAGCAATGCCAGCCGTTCCATCCACTGATCCATTCCGGCCTGTGAATGCACCTGACTGTGGCGCTCGGCAACCTTGCCCAGCAGGGCGCCGGTCAGAAACATCAGGTTCTCACGGGCCGATCCTTCCAGGCGCAGGTCGGCAATGTAATGGGCAACGGCCGCCGCGACTGCAGCACCATCTGCGCTGTCCGGAGTGGCATCGACCAGGTGGTTGAGCATCAGCACGCTCAGTTCCGGCTCCACGGGATAAGCCACTGCCAGCCACAAGCCATTACCCAGTGCCTGTATCGACTCCGGCTGTTCGGCCCGGAACAGCTGATCACAGCAGCGCACTGCCTGCTCCCACTGTTCGGCATCCCGGTAGCTGGCAAAAGCCTGCCGGGCCAGCTGCCAGGCTTCCTGCTGCTGGCCGGGATCGCCCAGCTCCAGCAGGATTTCCGCCAGTTCATGGCGGGTGGCAGCCTGCTCATTCTCGGGGCGGGTGGTGTGAGTCAGCTGCTGGCGCAGTTGCAGGGCCTGTTGCTGCAGGAACTGGCGGGTTTCGGGAGCCGGGGTGAATTCCAGGGGGGTGGTCATGGGCGGTTTCCTGTGCTTGATCCGTGCAGGATAGCAGGGGCGTCCGGGAGAGCCAATAAACCGCTTGAGGTAGATGCGGGGCGGGTGCTTCAGGGCTGGACCATGAGCAGTACCCGGGATTGGCTGGCATCCGCTATCGTACTGTTATCCGCCTCCTGGGTCAGGACGAATTTGTAGGGGGCGGTAATGGGGGGGGCGTTACCTCCCTGAAACCGGACGTAGCGCTCCTGTTTGCCGGAGCCCTGATCCAGGGTGATGGAGGCGAACGGGGCATTGTCCGGGCTGCGGGAGTCATAAATCCAGAGCTGGTAATGCTGGCCTTTGGGCGGGTCAGGCAGGTTGAGCAGGCGCATGACCCCCAGCTGCTGTTCCGGACTCCAGATCAGGTCGCCCTGCACCCGTTGCATGGCCGGATTCATGGTTCGCAGCCAGTTTCCACCCACGTTACCGGGTTCCGCCCGCAGTTTCTGCCACAACAGTGCCAGCGCTTCGCGCTGTTCCGGTGGCTGCATGTAAGCTGAACCCAGCTGCCAGAGGGATGCCAGGCCGGCAGCGAGCAGCAGCAGGATCAGGGCAAGATGCAACAGCCGGGTACGCCGGGGAGGGGAGTGGTTAGCCAAGAATATCAATCCTTCAGAACGGCAAAAGTGCTTATTGTCTCGGTTAGTATAATGGATGCAAGCTGGCTGGTGTGAGTGGTGGGGTTATCGGGATGGAAGCGGGGTGAGCCGGTTTCAGAGTTCGAGGTGCAACAGCAGCTCCAGCTCCCTGCGCAGCCGGTCACGCTGCTGGCGGTATTGCTGCATGGTGACGGATTGTTCCTGACTCAGGTGCTGCTGATGGGCAATCCGGGCATCAAGTTCACGGATGGCCTGCACCTGCTGCTGGCGTTGTGTCAGCAGCAGGTGGCGGCGTTCCTGCAATAGCTGGTGCTGCCGGACGGCCGTTTCCTGTTGCCGGGCTTCAGCTGTCCGGGCTTGTTGCAGTGCTGTCAGTGCCTGCTGCTGTACCTGTAATGCCTGTTGTTGTGCTGCCAGGTTGTGCCGGTATTGCAGCTGATGCTGTTTCAGGGTTTCCAGCGTTTTGCGCCTGTCGGCCAGACGCTGTTCATAGCTGCCGTCATGCAGCTGTTGCAGGGTTGTCACCAGGCCCCCACGCTCCGGGCTGGCCGGAGGTGGCGGCGCTGCACAGGCTGCCAGCTGGATCAGCAGCAGAAACAGGGGCAGGGAATGATGACGATACATGTAACCCCCCATACTGCTTCAGAGTGTCAGGGTATCCTTGACCTGCAGAAGCTTCTGGTTGTTGGCCTGCAGGTTTTTGATGCTGGCCTGCAGGGCGCGGATTTCAGTCAGCAGTCTGTCATGCTTGTCCTGTTGCTGCAGTGACCGGGTTGCTTCCAGGGTTTCCTGCTTGAAACGGAATTCTGCGCGCGTCTGCTGCAGTAACTGATCATCCTGCTCCAGCTGGTTTTGCAGGCCACGGCTCAACTGCTCCAGCTGTGTTCGTCTGGCCGCGTCTTCTGCCTTGCTGTCTGCCAGGGCGGCAGCCTGAGCCTGATATTGGGCCAGCTCCTTGGCCTGCTGGGCAAAAACGGTCTGAAAGCCGCCATTCATTTTCTGTGCATGAGTGATTTCCCCATCCAGCTGCTGCTCCAGGGTCAGGTAGGTGCATTTGCGCTCGGCAATGCTTTCACCCAGCAGAAAACCGGAAGTCCCGCCGGCAAAGCACAGCAGTGGTGTGGGGTTGTTGCTGCCGATCATTTTGTTGAAGGCCAGGCTGGCAACACAGCCCATGGAGACAGATTCGGTGCGGATGCGCTGGGCGGCTGGCAGCTGCTGTCTGCACATGGCGATTTTTTCTGCCTGCTCACCGGTGGTGAGCGGTGCAGTGCTGCAGCTGGTCAGCAGCAGAATGCCCGGCAGCACAAAACCGGCAGCCGGCAGGTGTTTCAGAATGCGCTCCCTCATGGCGTCTTACCTCGTCGTTTATTGTCTGATCAGGTGGCCATAACTGGCCATTAATTCATTCTTTATGCTGCCGGCCACAGCCTGCCCCTGATGCTGGCAGATGCGGACATGTCGGGATAGCAGCTGATGCGCCACGGATTCCATACCGGCAGACCGGCTGCTGTCAGGCAGGGACCGGAGGCCGTGGTTGACGCTTTGAGGCGACACCTTACAGAGGTTGTTCATCTTGTCGGTATAGTTTGCTGACAGGGTGTTGAGATTTTTTTCCAGACTGCGGATTTTGTTATTCACCATGAGCATCTGGGTGGCATAAAAGTTTTCACCGGTCAGTTGGTACAGGTTCTGCAGGGTTTTAAGGTCTGTGCGTTTTTTTTCCAGTGAGACCATCTCCCGCCCAAAACTGACGGAATCCAGCAGCAGGGCCTTGAGTGCGATCCGGGTTTCTTCGGCCTGGAACCGGGCCTGATGGCCAGCTTGCTGCTGCTGGCGGCGGGCTGTTTCCTGGAGTGCCTGCTGGTGGCGTTTTTCGGTTTCAGCCCGCTGTTGCTGTTCTCTGGAGGCCTGTTCTCTGGCGGCCTGTTCTCTGGCAGCCTGTGCCGTCATTTTCTGCAGTCTCTGGTGCTCAGCCTTTGCCAGTGACTGGCTGGCAAGCTTTCGTGCTGCCTGTGCCGTTACCTGCTGCAGTTCCTGCTGTTCTGCCTGTTCAAGAGCCGCCATGGCGGCCTGCTCCGCGGCCTGAGTCAGGTTTTCCTGCTGCGCCAGCGGGAGAGTGGGGAGCTGCAGCTTGACTGTCTTGAGCTGATCCAGAAGTTGCAGGTGCTGGAGGTCCACGCTGGCAACCTGCATCGGGGGTGCCGGGGCCTGTGGTTTTGTGATGACTGCAGGTCCGGAGATGGTTACTGCCGGTGTGTTGTGCTGTCCGGTCAGGGGTTCAGGCGGTAGATCATTCTGGCCCGAACGCTTGTAGAAGGCGATGGCCGAGCTGATGGTCATGATGATCAGCGTGGTGACCATACCGCTGAGGTAGCTGCGGGCATGACGCCTGTGTGTGACCGGGCCTGGAAGCCTGTCCTGCAGTGCATGACGCCAGAGCTCGATTGCCATGGCATCGGTTTCACGGGAGAGCTGTCCGGGGCCGGCTGTTTGGGCCGGTTTCGGCTTCTGCCCGGACAACAGGGTGGCCGGGATGCCGGCTGTCACCGAGCGGACCAGCCGGCGGCGCTCTGCCGGGTAATCGGGCATCAGGTCCGACAGAATGGCATCGCAAAGCCGGGGGTTGTAGGCGATATCCGTACCATGTTTGGCAATGATGCTGCGCAGGATGTTTTTGACAGCGATATTCATGCTGGTTCCTGTATGTCTTGTCTGTCCGGGCCTGTCAGGCTGGCTGACGGAGCTGGTCTGCCTGTCTCAGGCCAGCCTCCAGATACCCGTTGATGAGCTGAGGCAATTCCATGCTGCTGGCTGTCAGGGTCAGCCGTGAGTGGTGCTGGCCAACCAGCTCCAGCAGCATTTCACGATCCACTTCCTCGCCGATGCCGATACTGAAGCGCTGGGCATGCTGCCCCTGCGGGGTGGCAAGGAGCTGCTCAAGGCCGTGGGCAATCTCATCGGTGGATTTTCCATCGGTGAGGAGCAGTATGAGGGGGGGGAGCTGTCCGTCTGCGGGAGGCTGCTGCTGAAAGTGCTGTGCCAGTAACTGCAGCGCGGCCCCGAGGCAGGTCAGGCCACCGGTATCCTGGATGCTGGGCCATGCGGGCCGGTCTTCCAGCGCCCGATTCTGCAGATGCCATCGGGCTTGACTGGCGAAGCGGATGGCATTGAGGTGGATGCTGAGGCCGGGGTAATCGCCAGCCAGCTCCTGCAGCCGGGCAAAGCCCTTTTCCAGTGCCATATTGAGCAGGGCTATCCGCTCCCCTGACATGGAGCCGGAGCAGTCACAGAGAAGGTAGACACCCACGCTTCCGTGTTCTGCCTGTTTTTTTGCCAGCATCATTCCAACCTGCTTTTAGATCAGTGCCATGTTGTTTTAGTCTGCCTGTGCCCGTTGAGCGTTCAAGGCAATTGTGTGGATACCGTACCGTTCATCAGCTGCCTGAAACAGTCGAGTGCCGGAAAATCATCAGATTGGCGGGCAGGCAGGGTCGAGTCCGGCTGGGCTATTGTCAGCAGATAACGCACACCCTGCTGTTTTGCATTACAAAGGACCTGCAGATTATCATCAATAAACAGGGTGCGTGCTGATTTAAACGGCTGAATGCCCTGAAGTGTTGACCAGAAGAATGGATTTTCCTTGGCAATGCCCAGGCTGTGGGCGCTGATTATCCGCTGAAAATGATGCTGAATGGGTATCTGGCGGAATTTAAGTGCGATGCTGTCAGGGTGGGCATTGGTCAGCAGGATAACGTTTTTGCCCAGCGTATGCAGGTAGGTGAGAAAATTTTCAGCCTCCGGCCGCAGGGCAATCCGTCCGGCGATTTCCTGCTTGAGCGCCACCAGGTCCAGCTCCAGGAAATCCCGCCAGTAATCAAGGCAGTAATAGGAAAGGCTGCCTTCAATTTCCTTGATGTGAGTGCTGATCAGGGCTCTGGCTTCTACCGGAGAACGGCCTTTCTGCTGCGCGTAGCGCTCAGGCAGGTGTTCGTGCCAGAAATGATTGTCAAAATGCAGATCCAGGAGTGTGCCGTCAAGATCAAGAAATACGGTTTGCACAGTATCCCAGTCAAATTGCAGTTCAGGGGTCGTCAGGCAGGTGTCTGAGGCATGATTGCAGGGCATGGAATTAGGCATTTGTTGCTCTGAATGTTGGGGGATGGGTAGAGAATGGAGCAGAAAATCAGGTACCGGCTATTTGAACCGGACCGGTTTGTCCATTCGTCTTATGCAGGATACAAAAAGATACGCCAGGAAACCAAGGATACTCAAAAAGCATGCATTCAATAGGGAGGTTTGTGGCTGCTGTTTTGCTGCTGCCAGGGCTTGCGGGCATGCAACCGGCCGATGCACGGGAAGGCGGTGCTGACTGCGGACGTGCCTGTATCCGGCTGGAAAGTGTTCCGGCAGATCGGATGACACGGTACCTGAAGCAGAAACTGCTGGACGCCTATGGACAACCTGTTACTGAATCGGCAACGTATTATGCTGCTGGCAATGAGGCCGCCGGTATGTTGTCAGATGCCGGGAACGCGACGGCTGCCCTGTTGCCGGGCAATGTACAGGAGGCGGGTGTGGATGAGCCGGGTCGGCTGCGGGTCGGGGATGGCTACCTGCTGACTGCTGGGGTGAGGCAGGCCCGGCTGGATGTCTGGCGCCTTGCACCGGATGGTGAGGCTCTGGCCCTGTCCCGTCTGGTGCTGCCGACCGATACCGAGGTACCGCTGAGTGGCCTTTACCTGTTGCCGGAGCAGCACCGGGTCGTGGGGCTGGCGGGTGATGGCCTGCGTGCCGGTCTGCCACAGGCGTTCTGGTTCGGTGCCGATTTCTGGCGCGAGCGCAGAACCCGCCTGTTTGGCATTGATCTGCGGCAGCCGAAACAGCCCCGGCTTGATGCGGTGCTGGAGCTGGATGGGCAGCTGGTCAGCAGTCGCCGGCAGGGAGCCGTGGTTTACCTTGCCATGCGCCAGACGCTTTTTGTGCCGGGAATGAGTGCGCGCCCGGAAACTGCCCGCGAGGCGGAGGCGAACCGGCAATTGATTCAGCATGCTGCCCTGAGCGGGTTGGCACCGCGTTACCGCTTGGGGTCGGATGAGCGCAAGGTGCTGGTGGAGCCGGCGTCCTGCCTGATGCCGGCCAGTGAGTGGCAGCTGGGTGTGCCTGACCTCATCAGCCTGGTGGCGGTGGATTATTCCAGGGCAGAGCCGCTATTGCGTGCCCGCTGTTTTATCGGGCATGCGGAAACCCTGTACCTGTCCGGTCGTGCCATGTATCTGGCCACAACCACCCGGCCTTATACCGTCCATCCGGATCATGTGCAGTATGCTGCGGACGCAACCACCGACTTGCACAAGTTTGCCCTGAATGGAATGACGGTTGATTACCGGGGGTCGGCCCGGATTCCGGGGCACCTGGGGCGGGAGCAGCATGACAAGCCCTGGCGCATGAGTGAATATCAGGGGGTGTTGCGGGTGATCAGTTCCGGGGGTCATACGGTCGGCCAGAGCCAGTCACCGGCCAGTCTGCAGGTATTGGCGGAAAACGGGGCGCAAGGGCTGGCATTGCTGGCTGCGCTGCCCGACAGCCGGCATCCTGAACCGCTTGGCAAGGTCGGAGAGCAGGTCAGGGCGGTCCGCTTTGCCGGGCAGCAGGGGTTTCTGTCCACCTTCCGCTACACGGACCCCCTGTACCTGCTGGATCTGTCCGTACCTGCCGAACCCAGGGTGGCGGGGGCACTGGAACTGGAGGGGTATTTCGACTACCTGCACCCCTTGAATGAGCGTTACCTGCTGGGTGTGGGCCGGCGTGTTGTCCCTGATACCGGGGGGCTTGCCGGTACGGCGATGGGATGGGAGCAGGGCGTCAGGGTGGTGCTGATTGATGTCGGCAATCCGCAGGCACCGTTTGAAACGGCGGCGCTGGAGCTGGGTCGGCGTGGATCGCGTACGGCGGTTTCTGCCAGTCACCGGGCTTTTGCCAGTCGTGTACAGGGCGGCGTGATGCAGATTGCCCTGCCGGTCAGTGTGCATGAAACGCCGAATGGCTATCAGACCCCGGATCGGGCTGATCCGGCTTATGACTGGGCTTGGAGCCGGGATGAGCTGGTACGGCTGGAGGTGGATCTGAACCGGGGCGGGCTGGTACAGCTGCCGGCGCTGGTGGCGGCGCGCCAGGCAGCCAGTCCGGAAGCACGCGCCTGGTTTTACCGGTCGCCGGAGTGGCAGCAGGACAGGTCGGTGTTTGTGAAGGATCACGTTTATTACCTGCATGAAGATAAGGTGCTCAGCCTTTCCTGGTAATGCTAGAATGACCACATGCCTACATTACCAATCATACATGAAGTCAAACGGGTCGCCAGCAGTCGCCTGTTCGAGGTTGAAGAGCTGCATCTGGAGTTCAGCAATGGTGAACAGCGGGTCTTTGAGCGCCTTGCCAGCCGGGGGTATGGAGCGGTGTTGGTGGTGCCCATGCTGGATGAGGATACCGTGCTGCTGATCCGGGAATATGCCGCCGGCACCGGGCGTTATGAACTGGGCCTGCCCAAGGGGCGGGTCGAGCCGGGGGAGGCGCTGATCCCGGCTGCCAATCGTGAAATCATGGAAGAGGTCGGTTACGGATCACATGATATTCGCTGGCTCAAGGCGGTCAGTCTGGCACCGGGTTACATGGGGCACCATACCAACCTGCTGCTGGCGCGGGAGCTGTATCCGGCGCGGCTGGAAGGGGATGAGCCGGAGCCGCTGGAGGTGGTGCCCTGGCGTCTGTCCGAACTGGATCAGCTGGTGGCGATGGAAGATTTCAGTGAAGGACGCAGCCTGCTGGCCCTGTTTCTGGTGCGGGAGTGGCTGCGGAACGGCGGGCACTGAACGAACCCACCATCCACTGGCAGCTGCTGGTGCACCCCGGACCGGGATGCACCCCGCAATGCCAAACGGGAAAACTCCCCTTAGCTCATGTACTGACCGCCGTTGGCGGAAATGTCTGCGCCGGTAATAAAGGCCGCATCATCAGAAACCAGGAAGGAAACAATGGCCGCCATCTCTTCCGGCTTGCCCAGACGGCCAACCGGAATCTGGGCCACGATCTTGTTGCGCACGTCTTCCGGAATCGCCATGACCATTTCAGTACCGATATAGCCCGGTGACAGGGTGTTGACGGTAACGCCCTTGCGAGCCACTTCCTGGGCCAGTGCCATGGTGAAGCCATGAACCCCGGCTTTGGCCGCGCTGTAATTGCTCTGGCCGAACTGGCCTTTCTGGCCATTGACGGAGGAAATGTTGACCACACGGCCATAACCACGCTCGGCCATCTGGTTCACGAACTGGTGGGAGACATTGAAGATGCTGTCCAGATTGGTCTTGATCACTGCAGACCAGTGGGCTGGTGTGATCTTCTTGAAAGTGGCGTCACGGGTGATACCGGCGCAATTGACCAGAATATCGACCGGACCGACATCGGCCTCCACTGCTTGTTTCAGTTTGGCGCAGTCATCATAGCTGCTGACATCACAGGGATAGATGGTGACTTCATAGTCCTGCTTCTTCTGCCAGGCGCGGGCCTGCTCTTCCGGCTCGAAATAGGTGGTGACGACGCGATAGCCATCATCAGCCAGACGTTTGCAGATGGCATTGCCAATGCCGCCGGTACCGCCGGTAACCAGTGCAACTTTACTCATGATTCATTCTCCTCAAGGGTAATGTAGTAGGGTTGGGTTAAACTTTTTCAACAGCCAGAGCAACACCCTGACCACCGCCGATGCACAGGGTTGCCAGACCCCTGCGGGCATCGGTACGTTCCATGCCGTGCAGCAGCGTGACCAGCACACGCGCACCGGAAGCCCCGATCGGGTGGCCGATGGCGATGGCACCACCACTGATGTTGACCTTGGCCGGATCAAGGCCCAGCTCCTGATTCACCGACATGGCCTGGGCGGCAAAGGCTTCATTGGCCTCCACCAGATCCAGATCACTGACGCTCCAGCCGGCTTTTTCCAGGCATTTGCGGGTGGCGGGAATCGGGCCGGTGCCCATGATAGCAGGATCAACGCCGGCACTGGCATAGGATTTGATTTTTACCATCGGTTTGAGGCCCAGCTCTCTGGCTTTGCCGGCACGCATGACCAGCACTGCGGCAGCACCGTCATTGATGCCGGAGGCATTGCCGGCGGTAACGGTGCCATCCTTGCTGAAGGCCGGACGCAGCTTGCCCAGTGATTCGGCGGTGGTGCCGGGGCGCGGAAATTCGTCGGTATCAAAGACCAGCGGATCGCCTTTGCGCTGCGGAATGACAACCGGGGTGATTTCTTTTTTGAAATGACCGGCTTTCTGGGCTGCTTCGGTTTTGTTCTGGGAGGCTGCAGCGAACTGGTCCTGCTGTGCACGGGTGAATCCGAACTTCTGGGCAATGTTTTCGGCGGTGGTGCCCATGTGGTAGTTGTTGAAGGCGCACCACAGGCCGTCCTTGATCATGGTATCGACCATTTTCCAGTCGCCCATACGCTGGCCGTTGCGGGAGTTCGGCAGTACGTGGGCGGAGTCGCTCATGTTTTCCTGGCCGCCGGCAATGATAATGTCGGCATCACCACAGGCAATGGCCTGATAGGCCAGCTGCACGGCTTTCAGGCCGCTGCCGCAGACCTTGTTGATGGTGAAAGCCGGCGTATTTTCACTCAGGCCGGCCTTGATGACCGCCTGGCGGGCCGGATTCTGGCCGTTGCCGGCAGCCAGTACCTGACCCAGAATGACTTCATCGACCTGTTCGGGTTTAAGACCGGTCTGGTCCAGCAGGCTTTTAATGACGGTTGCGCCGAGATCGGCAGCCGGCAGGGCGGCGAGGGCTCCCCCGAAAGTCCCCAGGGCGGTGCGGGTGGCAGCGACAATGACAATATCTTCGCTCATGATTATCCTCCTGAATGATCGCAAAATTGTTGCGGTGCACAAAGTAGCATGATATGTTATTCTGGTTCAAGATTTTTTCCGGGATTGGAGCAGGTTTTATGGCGTGGTCAGATGATTTTATCAAAGGCTTGACGGCTGCACAGCAGCGTTATTGGGAGATTGTAACAGAAATGTCGCCCCTGAAACCGGGAGCTGTTCCGAAACTGGAAATTCCCGATGCCCGGGAAAAGTTCGGGCAGTGGGAGGCCATGATGGCGTCCATGACCCCTTCGCCCCTGCAACCCGTGACCCGGCAGGTGATGGAAGCCGGGCGTGCCTACCTCAGTCTGGCTGCCCAGGCCCAGAGCGCGGGGCAGGAAGGGGGTAGCCCGGTGGATGGCTGGGTGGCTGCCATGGAAAAGCACTTCGGTGACTGGCGCTCCCAGCTGGAGCAGGGTGCCGGAAAGCTGGGGCTGGACCCGTCTGTACTGGCCGGGAACCCGTTTGTTTTCTGGCAGCAACTGCTGGATGGCAAGGGGGTTGAGCAGTTGCCGGCACCCTTGTCGACGCTGGTGCAGAATTACCAGCAGCAGGCGCGCGAGTTTTTCAAGGCTTTTTCCACCCAGGGGCAGGAGGCCGTTGAGACCCTGCGCAAAAACCTGAACCAGATGGCCGAGCAGGGCAAGGGTGTGAAATCCATCAATGAGCTTTACAAGCTGTGGGTCGGTACCAGTGAGCAGGTATTTGGCCGTTTTGCCCAGACGGATCAGTATCAGTCACTTTATGGCAATATGGTCAATGCCATGAGTGAGTTGCGGGCCGGTATCAATGGTTTCATGGAGCAGCAGTACCATGCGGCCAACCTGCCGACCCGCAGTGAGCTGGATGAGCTGGCCGGGAAGCAGCAGGAGCTGGTGCGTGAGAATCGTGCCCTGCGTGAGCAGCTGGGTAGCCTGAATGCGACCTTGCAGCAGGTGCAGGGGGCACTGGAGGCCCTGCGTGCAGGGGTGACAGCGGTTGTGCCTGCTCCGGCCAGTACAGTTGCCGAGGCTGTGGCTGAAAAGGCCATGGACGCAAAAACCGGAAAGCCGGTGGAGCAGCCGGAGCCGGCCCCGGTGGCAGCAGAGCCGCAAAAGCAGGACAACGTCGCAGCAAGGGATGATCTGGGCCAGATTCATGGCATCGGCCCCAAAACCATTGAGCGCCTCTGGGATGCCGGCATCCAGACCTTTGAGCAGCTGGCAGCATTGTCACCTGCCCAAGCGCTGGAGCTGGATCATTCCCTGGATGCCAAGGGCCGGGTTATCCGTGAAGACTGGGTTGGTCAGGCCATGAAGCTGGCGGCTGCTTCCCGGCTGGTGTAGGCATGCAGGCGGGGCCGTCAGCCGGTCTGGATGCCGGGGCTGTCGCCCGTGAAATGGTACAGTTCACGGAACGCCTGGCTGCCGGTCTGGCCCGGTTGGGCGGGGCGCAGGTACCTGAGCCCTGGGCGACACCATTCAAGGTGGTCTACCAGACCAGCTTGTGCCGGCTGCTGTATTTTTCGGCTCGGGGTGCGGTTGTACCTGAGTCTGCTCCGTTGTTGATTGTTTATGCGCTGGTGAATCGTCCCTATATGCTGGATCTGCAGTCGGGGCGTTCGTTTGTGCAGGGCCTGCTGGATGCCGGGCAGGCGGTCTACCTGATTGACTGGGTCAGCCCGCGCCGCTCTGATCGCTATGTCGGGCTTGAGGACTACATTCTCGGTGATATCCATGCCTGTGTGGCGTGGCTGTGCGCGCGGTATCAGGTGCCGGCCCTTGACCTGCTGGGCGTGTGTCAGGGGGGGGTGTTCAGTCTGTGTTATGCCGCCCTGAAGCCGACTGCAGTCAGAAACCTGGTGTTGATGGTCACGCCGGTGGATTTCCATACCCCGGACAATGCCCTGTCCCATGCCTTTCGGCAGGTGGATGCCGAGCGCCTGGTGGCTGCGTGGGGCAATATTCCCGGTCAGTTGCTGCAGCAGGCCTTTCAGGGCCTGAAGCCATTCCGGCTCGGGAGCGAAAAGTACCTGGATGCACTGAACGGGTTGCAGGATGAGGCGGCATTGCAGAACTTCCTGCACATGGAGCAGTGGATCAATGACAGTCCGGATCTGGCGGGGGAGGCATTCCGGCAGTTTACCCGTGATTTTTTTCAGGCGAATGCGCTGGTTCAGGGGCAGGTCCATATCGGCGGGCAGCCGGTGGTATTGCAGCATGTCACCTGTCCGGTGCTTAATATCTATGGCCTTCAGGATCATCTGGTACCGCCGGCTGCATCCCGCGCCCTGGCCGGGCTGACCGGCAGCACGGATTATACGGAGCTGGCTTTTGATGGCGGGCATATCGGCATTTATGTCAGTCGCAGGGCGCGCCTGATTCCGCCGGCCATCGGGCGCTGGTTGGCGGCGCGTCGGTAAGGTCTGATATTCCTTGATCGCTGCCTTGACGCTCAAAACATTGGGGCGTATAGTTCGCGATCTTGAATTGCTGTAAAGCCTTTCA
>JAGRJD010000032.1 GCA_020442915.1 Thiothrix sp.
CGGCTCCTACACCAACGCCGGCTCCGGCTCCGACGCCTACTCCTACCCCAACCCCTACTCCGACGCCAACACCGGTCAATAACGGCAATATCCAGGGCGATCCGCACTTTACCGGTGCTGATGGCGGCAAATATGACGTGCAGGGCCAGGCTGGCAAAACCTACAATATCCTGAGTGACAAGGATGTGCAGGTTAATGCCAAGTTCCAGAAGTATGGTGCAGCAACCACCATGGGCGAAATCGGTGTCACCATGGGCCAGAATCAGGTCCAGATTGACAAGGCCGGTAAAGTCACCATCAATGGTGAGGCCATGGAAGGGAATTCTGCCCTGGATGGTGCCGTCACCAAATCCGGCAAAAGTGTAACTGTTAATTCTGGTGAGTATCAGATCAAGGCCACCAGTGCCGGCGGCTACCTGAATGCCAGCTTCAAGAGTGACAACGTTGCAGCTGATGGCGTGATGCCGCACGGCCTGTGGGGCCAGACTGCCGATGGTGATGGCAAGGCCCGTAATGGTGACAGAGGTGCCAATGCCCAAGGTGGCGGAGCCATTGAGGGACTGGATGGCCAGATTACCAAGAAAGGTGACAAGACTACCGTACAGCAGTATGAAGTCAATGGTATTTTCGATACCGGCTTTGCCAACTTCAACCGCTTTAATGGTGCCTTTGTCAATGAACCGGTAGTACCTACCGCAGCCCAGGGTGAAGCCAAGGAGTAAATCTCCTCAGGTACTGAACCCTTCTTCAGCAAGGCCGGGTCATCCGGCCTTGCTTTTTTTAACCCGCCATTTGTCGCCCTGTTTATTAATTTTACTGATTCCAATCATAAGATTTTAGATACCATTAATCCCCCTCAGCGCATACATCACTTTTCCCCATCAGCATACTGATCCGCAAGCAAGAACCTGCTTTAACCCCCGGCAGCGGCTTTTGGCCAAGCTTGGGACACACACATTCAGTGGAGAAAAAACAAATGACCTGTGTGCACAACAATACAACCATTGCCAACACCAATGGACAACAAACAAACAACAGCAGTACGACCAACACCACTACATCAACCAGTCTGAATCAGGGATTCAACGACCTGCTCAGCAGTTTTTTTGCCAACAGCATCCTGAGTGGTGGTAACTCCAATCCGTTGCTGATGCTGCTGCCGCTGCTGCTGCAGGCACTGCAGCAGATTCAGGGTAATGCCGGCGATGCAGGTACCACAACAGGTCAGCAGACACCAACACCGACCCCGGTACCTGCCCCGACAACCGGCAATAATGCAGCGCCGGCTCCCGCTCCGGCACCTGCCCCGACAACCGGCAATAATGCAGCGCCGGCTCCCGCTCCGGTACCTGCCCCGACAACCGGCAATAATGCAGCGCCGGCTCCGGCTCCCTCTCCGGCACCTGCTCCGGCTCCGGCAGTATCGGTTCCGGCTGAAAACGGGACAACCGTACAGACAGGTAATGGCCAGGACAATGTCATCACCAATGGCGGCAATGACACCATCAATGCCGGTACCGGCAACGACACCATTAACGCTGGTGATGGCGATGACGTAATCAATGCCGGTCCGGGCAACGATACTATCGTCGGTGGTGAAGGCAATGACGTGTTTGTAGCGGGCAACGGCGATACCATTGTTCTGCCTGGTAACGGCAGCTGGTCGGTTGTCAATGGTCAGCTGGTTCCCGGAGGCGCCCTGACACCTAACAACAATGGTCCGGTTACCCAACCTGCGGTATGCCCTAACCCGGCACCTGCTCCGGCACCTGCTCCGGCACCTGCTCCGGCACCTGCTCCGGCTCCGGCTCCGGCTCCGGCTCCGGCACCTGCTCCGGCACCTGCTCCGGCACCTGCTCCGGCACCTGCTCCGGCACCTGCTCCGGCACCTGCTCCAGCACCTGCTCCGGCTCCGGCTCCAGTGCCCGTCAACAATGCGACCATTCAGGGTGATCCGCACTTTGTCGGTGCCGATGGTGGCCGGTATGACGTACAGGGCAAGGCTGGCAAAACCTACAACATCCTGAGCGACAAGGACCTGCAGGTTAACGCCAAATTCCAGGCCTACGGTGGTGGTGGCGCAACCACCATGGGTGAAATCGGTGTCACCATGGGTCAGGATCAGGTCCAGATCGACAAGGCCGGTAAAGTCACCATCAATGGTGAGGCCATGGAAGGGAATTCCGCCCTGGATGGTGCCATCACCAAATCCGGCAAGGTTGTAACGGTCAAGTCCGGTGAGTACCAGATCAAGATTACCAGTGCCGGGGGCTACCTGAACGCCGCCTTCAACAGTGACAACGTTGCGGCTGACGGTGTGATGCCACACGGCCTGTGGGGCCAGACCGCCGATGGTGATGGCAAGGCCCGCAACGGCGACAAGGGTGCCGGTGCCCAGGGTGGCGGTGCTATCGAAGGACTGGACGGTGAAATCAGCAAGAAAGGTGACAAGACCACCGTACAGCAGTATGAAGTCAATGGCATTTTTGATACCGACTTTGCTAACTTCAACCGCTTCACTGGCAGCTTCACCAATGAAGCCGTCGTACCGGCAGCGGCCAATGGTCTGGCAGTCGAATAAGGCGGTTTTTAACGAAGCGCACCCCCAGGGCAGGCTTCCTGTGCTCCCTTCCCGCCTTTGCGGAGGGAAGGGCCGGGGATGGAGGTGGTTAAAATCATCTCAAGCCGGTTGATCATTACTGCAATGGCTTGCTGCAACAACTGAGGGACGGTTTTCCGTCCCTCTTTTTTATTGCAGAATCAACGGGTGTTTGCCAAGGAGCCCGGAACATTGTGACTACCCCCCTGTTGCAGGACAAAAACTGCTGGATTTTTGATATGGATGGCACCCTGACCCTGGCGGTCCATGACTTTGACGCCATCCGCAACGAACTGGAATTACCCGCAGGACGCCCCATTCTGGAAGCACTGGCCGCCCTGCCTGAACCGGAAGCCGCTCCACGTCATCAGCGCCTGAACGCCATTGAACGGGAGCTGGCACAACAGGCTCAGGCTGCCCCCGGTGCTGCCGAACTGCTGCAGCACCTCAGCGGACGGGGCTGCCGGCTCGGCATTCTGACCCGCAACAACCGGCAGAATATTGAAGTAACGCTGGAAGCGACGGGACTGGCCCGCCATTTCAGGCCGGAAACCCGCATCAGCCGCGACTGCGCCCGCCCCAAGCCCCATCCGGACGGGGTTTACCGGTTGCTGACGTACTGGCAGGGTATGCCAGCCCGGGCGGTACTGGTTGGTGATCACCTGCATGACCTGCTGACCGCAAAGGCAGCGGGTATCACCAGCGTTTATGTCGACCCACAGGAAGCCTACCCGTTTCAGGATCAGGCGGATATCCATTTTGCCAGCCTGACAACCCTGCTGCAGGCACTGCAGGACTGACAACCGTCATGTCCAGCATACCGGACTTCCTGCCCGCTCCGGGGCGGTAATGCTGCCGGCATCACGACCGCAGCAACGTGCCAGCCACCCACCCGGTTTCAGCGGTACTGACGCTGGAATACATCGATGAAAGTGTCCAGCTGCTCCAGCGGCAGATCATTGATACCGGCTGCCGCCGCCCGCCCGCCACCGCCAGGAAACCGGCGGCACACTGCATCCGCACCGGTACGGTTCTGCAACGGTGCCCGCACACTGACCAGATAACCCTGCCCGGCCCGCTCCGTGACCACCGCATGTGCCCGCTCCGGCGCCTGATTCACCAGCAGGTTGCCGAAAATTCCGCTCACCCGCCGTGCCCACGGGGCATCCGGCAGCAGGATCACGGCTGCATGCTCCGCTTCAAACAGGCGCGTCGCCTGCGTGGTCAGGGCCAGATCATCCTGGTAGCCCGCCTCCAATGCCGCAAAGGTTGCTGTATCCTCCTGCAGAAAGGCAGCCGGCGTGACATGGACAGACAGACGCTGGTACAAGGCCTGCGGGGTGAAATGCAGGTCTGCCGGACTGGCACCATAGGCATTGTAATTGATGCAGATACCCAGACGTTCATAAGCATCCAGCAGGGCCGGCTCCAGCTTGATGGACCGTGCCAGTGCCATCGCGCTGCTGTGCAGATTATCACCGAATGCACCCACCACCGCCCAGTGTGCATGGGCCTGCCGGAGGTAGGTGTCGACCAGCAGGCTGGTGCAGACTTCCGGGGCGGTATTGATCAGGGTGGTGAGGCGCGGATGTACAGGAAGATCACCCGGAAAATGGTGGTCGCAGTAGAACACGCTGGCCCCCGTTGCCAGCACCGCCTGCAGGGCTGTACTGTTTTTTTCCAAAGCAATGTCCAGCACCGTGATGCCATCGCCGGCCTGGCTCCGCACCTGCTGCAGCAGGGCAATGTCGCGCTTGACACCGGTCACCAGCACGCTGTCCCGCGGCTCTGCCAATCGCAGCTGGATCAGGGCACAGATACCATCCGCATCCCCGTTGAACACATCATGATACGTCATTTTCAGGCTCCGACCTGGGCCAGCCAGTCCTGCAGGTTGTAGTAGTTGCTGATGCGCGTCACCTTGTTGTCCCGGACTTCAAAAAAAGCACCGGCAGGCAGGCGGTAAGTCTGGCCATGAGCCTCCGGCAGACCGGTATCTGTCACCAGATATTCCCCCAGCACCACAAACTCGGCGGCAGCCCGCGAGCCATCGGCACTGGTCATGATTTCAATATCCACCAGCTGCTCACGGTAGTTGCGGTTCATGCGCTCCATGAAAGCCCGGAACGCCGGGAGGCCGGTTTCGCGTCCACCCTGGTTGATGTCATGCACCACCCCTTCAGCCAGCAACGCCAGAAAAGCCGCCATGTCACCGGCATTGAAACTGGCATAATAACGGCGGATAAGGTCACGGGTCTGGTCGGCGTGGCTCATGAGGCTTGGTCCTTGCATGCGAATAAATCTGCGGGTCAATCAACAGGGCGCCCAAGCTAACATTGCCGGGGCGATGGCGTCCAGTGGCAACACACCGGCCCCGTGGCAAGGCCGGGTATGGGCCGGCATGGACGGATTTGATCATTCCGTCCATGCACCGCATAATGCCCGCTTCCAGAATCAGGATTCCCCATGTTCAGACACCTTGCCCTCAGCCATATTTCAGCGGGCTTTATTGCTGTATTGGTCGGCTTTACCAGCTCCGCCGCCATTGTGTTTCAGGCCGCCCAGGCTGCAGGTGCCACCCCGGCCCAGATCAGCTCCTGGCTGCTGGCACTCGGGATCGGCATGTTCCTGACCAGCGGTCTGCTGTCGCTGCGTTACCGTGCCCCGATCCTGACTGCCTGGTCCACACCTGGCGCGGCACTGCTGATCACCGGGCTGGCAGGCTATGATATTCATGAAGCCACGGGCGTATTTCTGTTCTTCGGGCTGCTGACCCTGATCAGCGGCCTGACGGGCTGGGTGGAACGGCTGTCATCCCTGATTCCGATGCCGATCGCCTCGGCCATGCTCGCTGGCGTACTGCTGCGGTTCGGGCTGGATGTCTTTACCGCCTTGCAGCAGGCACCGGGCATGGTGGGGCTGATGTTCCTGTGCTACCTGCTCGGACGGCGCTTTTTTCCACGCTACACCATGCTGATCGTGCTCGGTGCCGGTCTGGCCTGGGCGGCCCTGAGCGGTACCATCCAGACCCAGACCATGACCCTGTCGCTGGCACGACCCGAGTTTGTGGTGCCGCATTTCAATCTGCTGGCATTGATCAGTGTCGGCATTCCGCTGTTTATTGTCACCATGACGTCCCAGAATCTGCCCGGTATTGCGGTATTGAAAGCCCATGGCTATCACCCGCCACTGTCCCCCATTATCACGGCCACCGGGGTGACCACCCTGGTGCTGGCCCCTTTTGGCGGCTTCACCTACAACCTCGCGGCCATCACCGCTGCCATCTGCATGGGTGATGAAGCCGGTGACAAACCGGAGCAGCGCTATCTGGCTGCTGTTTCTGCCGCTTTCTTTTACCTGCTCACCGGACTGTTCGGGGCTGCCGTGGTAGTCTTTTTCGCTGCCATTCCCGAGGCCCTGATCCTGGCGGTGGCAGGTCTGGCCTTGCTTGGCACCATCGGCAGTGGCTTGCAGGCGGCCCTGCAGGACAAGCACGAACGGGATGCAGCCCTGATTACGTTTCTCGTCACCGCCTCAGGCATGGTGCTCTGGGGGGTGGGCTCCGCCTTCTGGGGGCTGGTGGCCGGTATTCTTGCCAGCAGGATACTGAATCATGCCCGCACGACCTGAAGCCCGTGACTGGTTCAGCCTGCTGGGGCTGATCCTGCTGTGGGGCACCTCCTTCCTGTGCATATCACTGTCACTGGAAAGCTTCAGCCCGCCGGGCATTGTTGCCATGCGGGTCCTGCTGGCGGCCATCATGCTGACCCTGGTGGTATGGCTGAAACGGCTGCCTTTCCCCCGTGATCTGCGGACCTGGTTGCTGTTCGGGCTGCTGGGCATCGTCGGCAACCTGCTGCCCTTTTACCTGATATCCGCCGGACAACAGCATGTCAGCTCCGGCATTGCCGGGCTTTTGATGGCCATCATGCCGCTGATCACCATGTTGCTGGCCCATTACCTGATACCGGGTGAAACCCTGAACCGCTACAAACTGCTCGGCTTCAGCCTCGGCATCATCGGTGTCGGGATCATCCTCATGCCCAGGGTTTCACCCGGCGGCAGCTCCCTGTCCAGCAGCCTGCTGATCCTGCTGGCTGCCGGCAGTTACGCCCTCAACAGCATCCTGATCCGGCGCTACTCCCGCAGCCATGTGCTGGTTGCCAGTGCCGGGGTCATGATCATGGCCAGCCTGATGGTGGTTCCGGTCTGGCTCTGGCAGGAAAGTCCCCTGCAGCAGACCTACAGCCTGAAATCCCTGCTGGCCCTGTCATGGCTCGGGCTGGGACCGACCGGGATCGCCACCCTGCTGTATTTCTCGGTGGTAGCCCGTGCCGGGCCGACCTTCCTCGCCAACATCAACTACTTTGTGCCGGTGGTGGCCTACCTGACCGGTGCCCTGATCCTGGGAGAGCCGCTGGAATGGCACAGCCTGTCCGCCCTGCTCCTGATCATTGCCGGAATCGGCCTGACACGGCGCCCGCCACCGGCCACTCCCTGGTATCACCGGCAGGTGTGACGAAACAGCAGGGCGGGTACCCGTACCACTACTCCACCTCCACCTCATAACTGACAGTTCCGGAGGAGCCGGGTGCAAGGTGGTCGGTACCGGCCCAGCGCCATTCCAGACTGCCGTCAGCACTGGCGCTCTCACTGCACAACGGCAGCTCCGGCGGATGGTCGCTGCAATCCATGCTCCCCGATATCAGCCGGGTGAATTCCGGCAGGCTGTCATGAATCACCAGCTCGTTGACATGGCCATCCCCGACATTGGCATAGGTGATGGTATAGCGCAGGGTTTCGCCCGGCAGCACCACATCCCCATTGATGTCACGCGTGACATTCCAGACCGCCTTGCGCAGGTCCAGCACACCGGTCCCGGTGGCAGGTGTCCCCCCCATACCGGAACCGGCGATGATCCGGGTGATGTCGGTATGCTGCTGGAGGTCAGCGGGCAGGCCCAGGCTGCCATCGCCATACACGAACGCACTTTCGATCACGCTGGTGAGCAGGGCTCCACTGGTGGTGGCACCGGGGGTCTGCACCCTGACCAGCAGGCAGACCTGCTCCCCGGCGGTGAGTGGAACGGCTGCCGTGTGCAGGACATCCCCCTCACCCAGTATCGCATCACAGTTACTGTCGATATAAACCCGGACATTCCAGCTCAGGCTGGCCGGATCGGGATAACGTGCAATGACATTGAAGGTGACAGACCCATCAGTGGGACTGCTGAAGGTATGCGGATACACCACCACCTGATCCGGTGTCGTGGTCTTTTCATTGTCGAGGTTGAACTGCGGTGCACGGACATCACCGAAATCCCGGTCATTGACCGGGACGGTGCCCACACTGAAAGCCGCTGGCGCATTCGCCGTGCTGGAAAAGTAGCCACCCGGATCAGCTGCCGCCGCCGGGTCACAGGTCTGCGGTACCGGCACGGTCTCGCGGGCGGCCTCATAAAGCTGGTAAATACCTGCCGATACCGCGCTGAAAGAATAAGCCCCATCCGCACCGGTACGGGTACTGATACAGACAGCATTGATGGTGTCGTACAACACCACGGTGACATCCGCAATCCCGGCCTCCGTGGCAGCATTCACCCCATCCACATTGCGGTCCAGATAGACCCGGCCACTGACACTGACGCCACCGGTGAGCAGATTGATCTGGTAATCCTCCACCTCGCCATTGAGAGCCAGCCCCACAGGCGCTGCCGCCGCCGGGTCAGTGCTGTAACGGAAGCGGGCATAGCTCATGCCGGTGATGATGTCCACCGGTGGTGTAATGCTCAGGTTCTCTACCCCGCCACTGGAGCTCAGGGGTGGAAGCGCCTCACCAGCATCCCCGAAGTCCCCGTCACCATTCCAGTCGATGAAGCCATACAGGGTCGCCGCCCCGGTGGTCGCCACTTTCAGGGTCACGGTCTGCCCGCCGGTCAGGGTCTGTCCCTGCAAACTGGCACCATACAGGGTGACACCATCACTCGGGTCATTGTCGTAACCGTTCAATTCCCTGGTCAGGCTGGCCCCCAGCCTCAGACCGGACAGGTAGGCATGCGCCGGGCCATTCGCACTGATCAGGGTGGCATACGGTGCCGGTGCATTGCCGTAATCATAAAACGGTGCCGGAGCCAGCGGACAGCTGGCACCATCATTATTCCCCAGCGGACTCGTGTTGGCAACCAGTACGGCACTGGGTGCCGCCGAATCCTGGTTCAGAATCTGATACACCTTTCCATTTGAATTGTGGTAGACGTACAGATCCTGATTCAGGTCAGTCCAGGCAGCACCGTAACCGCCTGAACTGGATCCCAGTCCGGCCACTGTGGTCACTGTCGTAGTCACCTGAACCTGCGTGCTGGTACCCGTGCCGGTGGTGATCGCACTATCCATATCCGTGATATACAGATCGTTGTTGTGCACCCCATACAGCTTGCCCTTGGAGCCGCCCGCACCAGGCAGATAGGCCCAGTCCCAGGCCTTCGTGGCGTCCCCCGAAAAAACCACCGGTATCGCAATCATGGTATTGAGGTTGATCATCCAGTTCCCCATCCAGATGTTGTTTTCGCCATCGATGGCCAGCTGGGCGGCACTGAGCACCAGCGGAGCCCCGGTATCAATCCGGGTGGCAAAACCCAGGCTGGCATAGCTGCCATCACTGGCAATGGCAATAATCTCACCCACATTGGCATCGTTTTTGCGAACCCCGTAGATGATGTTGTCCAGTACGTTGTAGCCGATCGACGTTTCCGAACCGAGATCACCGATGATGTCGTAAGTCGCGGTAGCCGGATTGAGCTTGCGGTAGCTGTTGACTGAAGACTGGTACAGGCCGGGATCACAGGCATAGGGGCTGCCGGCAAACAACCTGACCTTGTAATCCTCCACCTCCCCATCAGGAGCCGGTGTGCTGTCATCAGGCCCCAGCCCGGTGGCACTGCTGTAGCGGAAACGCGCATAACTGTCGCCGTTCTGCATGCCGGCGGGCGGGGTGAAGTCCAGCGTCAGCGGGCCGCCACTGGAGCTGATATCAGTGGCAATCTGCTCCCCGGCATCGGCAAAATCCCCGTCACGGTTGAAGTCGATCCAGGCATTCAGGTAGCCACTGCTGACAGTCTCAACCGTCAGGGTCTGGGGGCCCTCATTGAGCAGGGCATTATCAAGCGCAAAGCCGTTCAGGCTCACGCCATCTTCGTCATCCAGCCCGCTGGCATCGTCACCGTCCGCATTCGTGCCGGCCAGACTGGTGCTGCCATCCCCATCAATCGCAGTTCCCAGTTGCAGGGTATGATTCTCGGGAATCACGTGCGTGGGTGCACCATAGCCAGTGCTGGCAGTGGGCGCATCACTCTGGTCCCTGCAGTTGACAAAGCCCAGCGCCACGTCATCCCAGTGCAGCTCACCGGAAGGTGCAGTGGAATCATGATAGATAACCCGCATGTAATAGGTCGTGGAGGGTTTGAGAAAAATCGGGCGGATAAACGGTACCTTCGTCTGCAGGTAGGTAGCAGGTAAGGTGACCGTATGCCCGTCTACCAGCAGGCTGGCAGTGGCAAAATCAGGGTCAGTCGAGACCAGCACGGAAATTTTATACGGGAATTGATTAACCGTATTAACAGTATTTATTACACCATAACGCAACTGTTTCCAGGTACGTCCGGGGGTGACACTGGCACTGGTCGTGAACGCATACTGGGCATAATCACCCTGCTCGTAAGCCGCCACCCGTCCTGTCTGGTCTGCCCCCAGAATGCGTGCGGAAGTCACCTGAATCAGGTAGTCGATGCCACTGCCGGCGGTAATGGGCGGGGCTGAGGCAATGTCCGCTCCCAGCGGGAGCTTCACCGTATACTTGTCAGGCGGGCTGCCGTTGGCCTCATGATTCCAGATGATCTGCTCGCTCGGCGTGAAGGTGGCTCCGACAGCCAGCGGACAGGTATCGACATTGGCATCCGCCGGATAACTCAACACCGTCAGCGTCAACGCATAATCCTCAACCTCACCATTGGAAGCAAGGCCGGTGGCGCGCTCATCCTGCGGGGTTCCCGTGTCATCAGTCAGCACATCAGAGGTCAGGCGCAGACGCGCAAAAGTCGCACCTGCTGCACCCGCCGGAACGCCGGACCACGACAGGCCACCACCGGACAAGACCCCCGCATTCACTGCCACGCTCGCATGTTCACTTGCACTGAAAACACCGTCCTTGTCAAAGTCGATCCAGGCATGCAGTGTTCCCGTTCCGGTGGCCCGGATGTTGGCGGCGGATAGTATGTAGCTCGTGGCTCCGACAGTCAGCGGTGGAAAACCGGATACTCCGTCATCATCGGCTCCATCCCCGCCGGCATCCGCACTGGCGATGCTGCCGGTCTCCGCGTCAATGGCCGGACCCAGCTGGAGTCCGCTCACAATGATGTGTCCTGCAGTGCCGTATGCTGTCGTACTGCTGCCATCCGGTGCCGTCGAACCATCAGCCGGCGCATCACTGTAGTCAGTGTCGACAGCAGCAGGACACGTCGTGATCTTGAATGCCCCACCAATAATGGTACCGTTATAGTTGGTGGTAGCGACAGTACCACTGGTAATCGTGACAGGGCCACCCTGTCCACTACCGGTATTGGTAATCGTGAGTGTCTGGGTCGGTATCGGGAAATCCCAGGTAACAACCGAATTGGAACCAAAACTTTCCGATGAAGTGCCGGGGTTCTGATCGGTCAGATTGGAGCGCAGTTCCATGCCGCCATTAATCAGGGTTGCCTGACTCATAATGGAAGAAGCCAGATTGTAGGTCGAGTTCATTTCATTCGTGATATAGCTCGCTGCATGGCTGAATGTGATTCGCTCCTGATCCTGCTGGGCACCGAATGTTGTTTCAAAACGGGAAATCGGCTCGCTGAAGTTATAGGTAATGGATGATGTTGTGGTATCAAAATCCCTGTTCAGATGTACGCCATCTGGCAGCCAGCCATCTGCCGTGAATGAATCAGCCCGGTTGTTCGCCGTGACGGTAATGTCGATACCATTCACTGTGACAGTGCCACCAGCAAGCAGTGTCGCCATCGTGGTGTCGGTGTTTGTCGACTCAATAGCGCCGCTACAGCTGATTTCGGGCGCTGCCTGACTGGCAAATGGCATAGTGAACAATAAGGCAGCGAATAGGCTATACAGCTTTCTGTTCAGGGTTATCATCATACCGGTTGTATTACCGAATACTATTATTGTTGGGCACTCAATGACATAGGTATCGAGTCTTGATATTTTTCGCCAGACCTGCCCGCCTAAATCAGGCAGCCACCAATTTTCCGGCCCCGTTCGTCCGGGCCTGAGCACTTTTTTGCTTGATAGAATCAGGATTCTTGCACAGGCCGGCTTGCTGCCACATGAAGGTGTGACACCGTATGCAGGTTCGGAGGAACCGGGAACCGTATCACCCATTCTGCTGGTTTTCTGCGCCCGCTCACGGTATATAATTCAGGCTTTCAAACTGAGGGGTTGCCTCCATGCCCGCCACACCTGCCCTGTCTGCCGGCCTGCGGCTGCTGCTGCCGGTTTTTCTGCTGCTGTGGCTGTTCTGCCTGCCGCTGGCCGTGGCGGTGTATACCCCCTGGACCTATCAGCTCTACTGTCACTGGAACCCACGCTGCGAACAGCTGGGGCCGGACAAAACACGGCAAAGCATCACGGAACTGAACCGTTTTTTTCAGCACCGGCTCGAACTGCTGCCCTCCCCACCCTGGTCCGCCAAGGAAGTGCTGCACATGCAGGAAGTACGCGGCCTGTATGACACGGCATTTGGTGCATTCCTCATCCTGGGCCTGATACTGGCCCTGGATTTTTTCGGGCATCCCGACAGGCGCAGGCGCTATGGTGCACATGCCCGCCGGGCCATGCTGCTCAGCGGCGGGCTGCTGGTGCTGATGCTGGTGATTGCGCCTTTCTTCCGCCATTTCTGGCTGGAGGTGTTCCATCCGCTGCTGTTCAGCAATGAGCTGTGGCGTACCGATCCCCGCGACATCTCCTGGTACCTGATGCCACGGGGCTATTTTCTTGCCGTGATCCTGTTTCTGCTGTCCGGTACCCTGCTGCTGACTGCCCTGATCGGGTGGTGGGGATACCGCAGGCCGCCGGTACCGGCATGAAATGAGAATTGTTGGGCATTTGCCGCGCTTTTGCGTATGATTGCCTTCTTTGTTTTACAGACACACTCCCCGCACGATCCTCATGGCATTCAACACAACCGAAGAAATCATCCAGGACCTTGCCGCCGGCAAAATGGTCGTCATTGTGGATGATGAAGACCGCGAGAATGAAGGTGATCTGCTGATGATCGCCTCGCTAACCCGCCCGGAAGACATCAACTTCATGGTCCGGGAGGCTCGTGGACTGGTCTGCCTGACCCTGACCCGCGAACGCTGCCGCCAGCTCTCGCTGCCCCTGATGGTCTCTGCAACCGATGCCGCCCACGGCACCAATTTCACCCTTTCCATTGAGGCTGCCGAAGGCGTCAGTACCGGCATTTCCGCCTATGACCGCGCCCATACCGTGCGCACCGCCGTGGCTCCGAACGCCCAGCCCGCCGACCTCACCCAGCCCGGCCACATCTTCCCGGTCATGGCCCAGCCCGGCGGCGTACTCACCCGTGCCGGCCATACTGAAGCCGGCTGTGATCTGGCACGGCTGGCGGGGTTTGAGCCGGCAGCGACCATCGTGGAAATCATGAATGAAGACGGCACCATGGCACGCCGTCCCGACCTTGAAGCCTTTGCCCACCGGCACCAGCTCAAGCTCGGCAGTATTGAAAACCTGATCCGTTACCGGCTCGAAAACGAGAAAACCGTGGAGCGCGTGCACGCGCGCACGGTCATGACGGCTGCCGGGGAATTCCGGCTGCTGGCCTATCAGGAGCAGGCCCGGCATGAGGTGCATCTGGCGCTGGTCAAGGGCGAAATCAGACCGGGGGACAAGGTGCTGGTGCGTGTGCATCTGGAGCATGAACTGTGCGACCTGCTGACACTGACGGAAACCGGTTGCGGCTGGCCGCTGGGTGCTGTCATGCAGCGTATCAACAGCGAGGGCCAGGGTGTGATTGTGATCCTGCGCCGACCGGGGCGTCCGGGTGACATCCTGGAACAACTGCAGGCACTGGAAGCCGGCACAGCACCCCCTCCGGACAACAGGCCCTCTTCGCCCGATGATGCCAAAACCTATGGCATCGGTGCCCAGATTCTTGTCGATATCGGGGTGCAGCAGATGCGGGTCATGAGTGCACCCCGGCGCTTTCTGGGCATTGGCGGTTTCGGGCTGGAAATCGTGGAATACGTACAGGATTAAGGAGCAGGCATCATGCAGGGCATCAAGACCATTGAAGGCAGTTTCACCCCGTTCAAGGCACGCTATGGCATCGCCGTGGCCCGTTTCAACGGTTTCGTTGTGGAAAGCCTGCTGGCCGGGGCGGTTGACGCCCTGCGCCGCCATGGCGTCGAGGAGGTGGATATCGAAATCGTGCGCGTACCGGGGGCCTTCGAGCTGCCGCTGGTGGCACAGTCCATGGCTGTCAACGGCGATTATGATGCCATCATCGCGCTGGGAGCCGTGATCCGGGGCAGCACCGCCCACTTCGACTATGTGGCCGGTGAAGCCGCCAAGGGGCTCGCCAAAGTCAGTCTGGATCACGACATTCCGGTCATTTTCGGGGTACTCACCACGGATACCATCGAACAGGCCATTGAACGCGCCGGTACCAAGGCCGGTAACAAAGGGTCGGAAGCCGCCCTCGGGGCCATCGAGATGGTGTCGCTGCTGAACCAGTTGCGGGGCTGAGCCATGCGCAACCGCTCTCCGAATGAACAGCAGCAGTTCATTTCACGCCGCCGGGTGGCGCGCCGTCTGGCCATGATCGGCGTCTACCAGTGGCTGGTAACTGCCAACAGTTTTCAGGATATTTATCAGTATTTCCAGCAGGATATGGAGCTGGCCGAAGACTTTCGCAAGTGTGATGCCGCCTTCTGCCACCAGCTGATGCGCTGCGGGATCGAGAATGCCGAGCTGCCGGGCCTGATCGAGCCGTTTCTGGACCGCAAGCTGGTGCACGTGGACATGATCGAGCATGCGGTGTTGCGCGTGGCCAGCTGCGAGCTGTTCAATCACCCGGAAACGCCTTACAAGGTAATCGTGAACGAGTACGTGAACCTGAGCAAGAAATTCGGCGCGGATCAGGCGCACAAGTTCATCAACGGCGTATTGGACAAGGTTGCTGCACAGACCCGTCCGCAGGAGTTCAAACCCCGGCACACGGACAGAAACCGGGATACGGTCTGAGCGGCCTGGCTGCGGTAAAAGTACAGCAATAACCGGCATTTCTGCATACCCCCTGAACAGGAAACCGCCTAAACTGGGCCATCAGTCCAAATCCGGAGGAACCCCATGAGCAAGCCCAGCTGCATGCCGCCTGACAACAATACCCGCACCCCGCGTTTCAAGGCTCCGCCCCTGTCCTGCGATGCCCACTGCCACGTGTTCGGCCCGCATGACATTTTTCCCTACTCCGACAAGGCCACCTACTGGCCCCCGGATGCGGACAAGCACGCCCTGAAACGCATTCACGACAAGCTCGGCATTCAGCGTGCCGTGCTGGTTCAGGCCAGCTGCCATGGCATTGACAACCGCGGCATGCTGGATGCCATCAAGTCCTCCAACGGCGCTTATCGCGGCGTCTGCATCGCCAATGACAGTTTCAGCGAGAATGATTTCCAGGACCTGCACGACGGTGGGGTGCGCGGTGTGCGCTTCAACTTCGTCAAGCATCTGGGGGGCACTCCTGATCTGGCAATGATGAAAACCGTACTGAACCGGGTCAAGCCGCTGGGCTGGCATCTGGTCATCCATGTCAATGCCGAAGACCTGATCGCCTATGAGGATTTCTTCAACGCCATCGACATGGAAATCGTGGTGGACCACATGGCCAGGGTGCCGACCGTTGATGGCGTGGCCCAGAAAGCCTACCAGATACTGCTGGATGTCATGCAGCGCGACAACTGGTGGGTGAAGGTCTGCGGCTCAGAGCGCATTTCCATGGGGCCACCATTCTATGATGCCGTACCGTATGCCCAGGGGCTGATTGAGGTTGCTCCGGACCGCATCCTGTGGGGCACCGACTATCCGCACCCCAACATCAAGAAGCACATGCCCAATGATGCCGACCTGCTGGACCTGGTACCGCTGATCGCCCGCGATGAGGCTACCCAGAAAAAGATCATGGTGGATAATCCCGCCCGCCTGTACGGATTTTAAGACCACCCCCAGCCAGCCAGGTCTGACCAGACCTGAAACCCTGCTGCTTTACGCCCCTCCCCCCTGCTGTGGGGGGAAGGGTCGGAACAAGGATGAGGCAGGCTTATGCCGGCATCAGGCACCGAGGTATTCAGCACCCCCCATATAAGGCCTGAGCACTTCCGGAATCCGGATGCGGCCATCCGCTTCCTGATAATTCTCCAGCACCGCCACCATGGCCCGCCCCACTGCCAGTCCGGAGCCATTCAGGGTGTGCACCAGTTCCGGTTTGCCGGTTTCCGGGTTGCGGTAACGCGCCAGCATGCGTCGGGCCTGAAAATCACGGGTATTGGAGCAGGAGGAAATCTCGCGGTACTTGCCCTGTCCCGGCAGCCAGACTTCAATGTCATAAGTCTTGGCGGCACTGAATCCGGTGTCGCCGGCACACAGCACAATCACCCGGTAGGGCAGGCCCAGCTTCTGCAGGATGGCTTCCGCATGTCCGGTCATCGCCTCCAGTGCAGCCCAGGAATCCTCCGGCCTTTCAATCCGCACCATTTCCACCTTGTCAAACTGGTGCTGGCGGATCATGCCTCTGGTATCCTTGCCGTAAGAGCCCGCCTCGGAACGGAAGCAGGGCGAATGGCTGGTGAACCTGAGCGGCAGCTGTGCCGCCTCCAGAATGGTATCGGCCACCAGATTGGTCAGCGGGACCTCTGAGGTCGGAATCAGGTAATAACCCTGCTCATTGCCGAGCCGGAACAGGTCCTCCTCGAACTTGGGCAGCTGGCCGGTCCCGCGCAGGGTGTCGGCATTCACCATATAGGGCACATAGGTTTCCTGATAGCCGTGTTCACGGGTCTGGGTATCCAGCATGAACTGGGCCAGCGCCCGGTGCAGACGCGCCATGGGGCCATGCATCACCACAAAACGCGCCCCGGTCAGGCGTCCACCGGCCTCGAAATCCAGCCAGCCGTTGATGGCACCGAGATCGACATGATCCTTCGGCTCGAAATCAAACCGGGTCGGCTCACCCCAGCGCCGGACCTCGACATTTTCGTCTTCGGACACCCCGTCCGGTACCGAAGCATCCAGAAGGTTGGGCAGCCCCAGTGCAATGGCGTCCAGCTCGGCCTGAACCGCATTCAGCGCCTGTTCGGCGGCTTTCAGGGACTCGCCCAGCCCCTCGACCTCTGCCAGCAGCGGTGCAATGTCTTCACCTCTGGCCTTGGCCTGACCGATGGCTCTGGAACGGGAGTTGCGCTCGTTCTGCAATGCCTGGGTCTGGCCCTGAAGCGATTTGCGCTGCGACTCCAGCGCTCGGATGGCCTCCACATCCAGTTTGAAACCACGGCGCGCCAGCTGTGCGGCCACCTCATCCAGTTCATTTCGCAGTTGCTTCGGGTCAAGCATGTTGTGTTTCCCTGATTCCAGAATAACGATTCGGGTCGGCCCTGTGCCGTACCGTGCCTGATTCTAGCAAATTGCCCATGCAATAGGCACACCCGGATAAACACCACCCAACCCGCCAGCCTGCATCACCACTTATGGAAAAGATAAAAAATTTTGAAGGCCAATCATCAGAAATGACCTGACTTTTTACTAAATCCGCCAAAAAATTGTGGTATGGTTGAACCAATCGGGAGATGAGGTGTCGGTAAAGAGGTTGTCCGAAAAACAACCAAATTGAAACAGGAGCCCTGCCAGGATGGCGGGGCTTTCCTGTTTGTGCCTGCCTGGTATCGTGACAGTCCCGCATGCCCTGACCGGCAGCTACTGAAAACCTGTCGGCAACAGCATTTCCCGGTAACGCATCCAGTGCGTTGACACCGGATTGGATGCAGGTAACATGAACCCGTTGGCCGAATCGAATACCTTGCTTCAGGCTCCATCCCTAACCCAAGGACTACAATACCATGGACAAACAGGCACTGCGCACCACCCTGCTGGCACTGGCTGAAAGTGAAATGCGCACACTCGAACAAAACTACCGGGAACATCTGGAGCAGGCCAAGATCGACGACAGTGACAGCCATGATGAGGACGAACTGTCGCACGCAGCAGAAAACGGTGAGCTGGCCGTCCTGCTTGAACAGCCCATGCAGGAGCAGCAGGAAAAAATCAGGCTGCTGCAGGATATTGATTTTTCACCCAAGACCCGGATTGAAGCCGGTGCCGTCGTTCGTTTCAACAACCAGTATCTGGTGATTGCCATCGCCACCAGCCGTTTTGACTACCAGGGCGACAGTTTCATGGGCATTTCCACCGCAGCCCCGATCTATACCGAAATCCAGGGCCTGGAAGCCGGTGACACCTTCGAGTTCAATGACCGGGAAACCGAAATCCAGGCCGTCTACTGAGAGCGGCAACCGGTGGGTGGGACTGCGCACGGCTGTTTCCCACCTGCAGGCAATACAAGCGGTCTGCCCCTCCTCTCCCTGATGGGAGAGGCTCCCCAGCCCACGGTCAGAAACGGGTATGATACCCCCCCATTATGCCGCATGCCGCTCCCGCCTCCGGCCTGGCATCTGTTCCTGCTGAATCAAAACCGCCTGGACCCATCAAATAAACCCAAGAAGGCAAGGCCGCATGAATCAATGGTTACTCTCCTTTCTGGATGACTGGAAAGAACGCCTCACCCCTTATCGGGGCTGGATTGGTGAACTGAAAAACCCGCAAACCCTCAAAGCCGACATCCTCGCCGGACTCACCGTGGCCCTGATAGCCATTCCACAGGCCATGGCCTATGCACAGCTGGCTGGCCTGCCGGCCTATATCGGGCTGTATGCCTCTTTTCTGCCCGTGATTGTTGCTGCCCTGTTCGGCTCCTCACGCCAGCTCAGTACCGGCACCACCGCCATGGCCTCGCTCATGTCCGCTACCGCCCTGCAGCCCTATGCTGCCGAGGGTGTGGAAGCCATGATCACGTATTCGGCCATGCTGGCGATTATGGTCGGCACCCTGCGTTTCTCGCTCGGCATGCTGCGCCTGGGCATGGTCATGGACTTCCTGTCCCATCCGGTGGTGGTAGGCTTTACCAATGCGGCGGCCCTGATCATTGCCACCTCCCAGATTCCCAAGCTGTTCGGGGTGCCGGTCCAGGTAGACACCTTCGAGCATTACCACCAGTACCTGTGGCATCTGCTGCTGGCCCTGCCGCACACCCACCTGGTGACCTTTGCCATGGGAGCCTTCGCACTCGGCTCACTCATTGTGCTCAAAAAATTCGCACCCCGTCTGCCGGGCGTACTGCTGGTGGTCACACTCAGCACCCTGCTCTCCTGGGCACTCGGCTATGACCAGCTCGGCGGCAGTGTCATCGGCAGCATTCCCCGGGGGCTGCCCGAATTCCACTTTCCGGTAGTGGACCTGAATTTCGGCAACCTTGGCCCCCTGTTCACTTCAGCCGTCATTGTCGGCCTGATGGGGCTGGTCGAGGCCGTCTCGATCTCCAAGTCCATCGCAGCCCAGACCCGCCAGCGCTGGTCGGTGAATCAGGAGCTGGTGGGACAGGGGCTGGCCAATATCACCGCCGGCCTGTTCCAGGGCTTTGTGGTCTCCGGTTCATTCTCACGCTCGGCTGTCAACTTTGCTGTCGGTGCCCGCACCGGCTTCGCCTCCATCATCAGCGGAATTCTGGTCGCCATCACCCTGCTGTTCCTGACCGACCTGTTGCATTACCTGCCACAGGCCACACTGGGCGCCATCATCATCATGGCTGTCTTTAACCTGTTCAAATTCGCCCCCATCCGGCGCGCCTGGCTGGTGGAGCCGCATGACGGCATTGCTGCCGTGGCAACCTTCACGGCCACCCTGGCCTTTGCACCGCATCTGGAGCAGGGCATCCTGCTGGGCATCCTGCTGTCCCTGGGTCTGTTCCTGTACCGCACCATGCGTCCGAGCTTCTTTGAGGTCGTACGCCACGCTGACGGCACCATGCGCAGTGCCAAAGCCCATGGCCTGAAAACCAGTGATACCGTGGCCGTGTTCCGCTTCAATGGCGATCTGTACTTCGGCAATACCGGCTACCTGGAAGGCAAGCTGCTGAACACCATGTCCACCAAACCCAGGCTCAAGGTGGTGGTGCTGGACATGGAAGGTATCGGGCTGGTGGATGCCACCGGGGAGGCCATGCTGGAGCGCATGGCTGACCAGCTCAGCACCACCGGCATCGAATTCTATTTCGCCCGCACCAACCAGCGTGTGTATCAGTCATTCCTGCGCTCGGGGCTGGCCGCAGAGATCGGGGAAGAGCGCTTCTTCCGTGAACGCAAATACGCCCTGAATCATGCCAAAAAACTGCTGGGGGATGAAATTGATATCAGGCCGCTGCAGGTAGCCTCCGACCCCGCAGGGCTGCAGGCCTGACAGGTTGCATGACGGCGCCCTGACCCTCCGCCGGGACAGGTGCTGCCGCAGTTCAGCCGCGCCGGGAACCTGCCTGAAATGCCTGCTGTTCCAGCTGCTCCTGGAAATCCGGGTGGGCAATCCCGATCAGCCGGTTGGCACGCTCGCGCAGGCTGCTGCCACGCAGGGCCGCGATACCGTATTCAGTGACGACATAATCGACCTGCGCACGTGAAGTGACCACGCCGGCCCCCGGCTGCAGACGGGGCGTGATGCGGGACTCCAGATTGCCATGCACACAGGCTGCAGCAGGCAGGGCAATAATGGAGCGCCCGCCCTCGGATAACTGCGCACCGGTGACAAAATCGACCTGCCCGCCAAACCCCGAATAGATGCGGCTGCCGATCGAGTCCGCACAGACCTGCCCTCCCAGATCAATCTCGATGGCACTGTTGATGGAAACGGCATTCGGATTCTTGCGGATCACGGCCGGATTATTGACATATTCAACGTCCAGCAGGGCCACCTCGGTATTGTCATCCACAAAGTCATACAGCTCGCGTGAGCCCATGATAAAACTGCTGACCAGCCTGCCGGGGTGGATCACCTTGCGACTGTTGTCAATCACACCGGACTCCAGCAGCGGCAACACGCCATTGGAAAACATTTCGGTATGAATGCCCAGGTAACGGTGATTGCCCAGTGCTGCCAGTACGGCATCCGGTATGGCCCCGATACCGAGCTGCAGGCAGTCACCGTCCCGGATCAGCTCCGCCACCTGTGAGCCGATCTGGGCATAAAGGCCCGGTACCACCTTCGA
Organism: Thiothrix sp.; assembly: GCA_020442915.1. GTDB lineage: Bacteria > Pseudomonadota > Gammaproteobacteria > Thiotrichales > Thiotrichaceae > Thiolinea. The sequence goes on from JAGRJD010000032.1 coordinate 21,032, forward strand.
GGCATGTCCCGGCAATTCACTGTCGATCTCCACAGCATGATCAATCCGGCTCAGGGGAATGGCGGCATCCCCATGAGTGCGCGGCATGCGCGGATTAATCTGGGCGATAACGGTCCTGGCCATCTGGGTCGCCGCCAGCGTCGCCTCGACCGAGATACCGAGCGAACAGTTGCCGTGCCGGTCCGGGGGGGAAACCTGGATCAGGGCCACATCCACCTTCTGCAATCCGCGCCGGAACAGCTTGGGAATTTCAGACAGAAAAATCGGGACATAATCGGCCTTGCCCTGATTGACCAGGTCACGGGTATGCGTACTGACAAAATAGCAGCGGTTGCGCAGGTGCCCTTCCAGCTGCGGCTGGCACAGCACCCCGGCATTTTCCAGATGCAGCTGCAGAAGTTCGATATTTTTCAGGCTCATCACCCGCTCCACCAGGGCTTCCAGCAGGCGGTAAGGGGTGGCCGCCATGGAGTGACACCAGATGTGGTCCCCGGACTTGATGGCCTGCAATGCGTCGAAAGCACTGCCATGCATGATGGTCATGGTGCAGCAATCCTTATCATTAAAATCATCAGATAATCCATAATGAATAAAAAATCCAATACGCCTAGCCTAATCCGTGTGGATGAATACCTGATGAAAAACCCCAGAAAACCAGGCAGGAACTGCTTCTGTGCGACGAACGCACAACACGACCGGTTAATTCCAAGGCACCAGAAAGGTGAGCAGGTGCCTCGGATTATTTTTTACAATTTCTTAATTTTCCGTCCATCTGCTCGTTAGGTGAAAGGGCATAGCATCCAGGATCAGTTGGTGCTTGCTGTTATCAAACAGGCACAGCTGATTCAATCACCATTAATTGGAGCAAAACAAAATGTACAGAAAGTACCTTGCCGCTGCTGTCAGCGGCGCTTTATTGGCCGGCATGATCACCACCATGAGTTCGGTCATGGCCGACAACACCAATGCTCAGGTTAATGACCAGGCTGCTGTGGTGACGACGCCTCAGGGCAGTACGGCAGCAGCACCTGCCACACAGGCCCAGACAGCCCCGAACACGCAGACCGAACCGGCAACGGCATCCGCCACCACAGGAAAAACAGTACCGGACCAAACCGCCGGAACCACCGAGCAGCAAGTCGAAAAAGACTGGCTGAAGGTGTCAGATGATGCCATGGCCAGCATGTACGATGTGTACAAGGCCAGACATGCCATCTTCAACGGTGATCCCGTTCAGGCAGTGACCTTTCTGGATGCAGCAACAACCCGGATCAACGCGACAGCCGAGGATGCAAAGCAGTACAGCATGGACATCAACGCCCCTGAAACGGATGATGACTATGTGCCATTCAATGCCAACCTGACCGTCATGGATGATTTCGAGCCAACCCAGGCCAGGTCCGAACACATTGCCAAAAGCAATGAACACCTGCAAAAAGGTGAGCAGAAAGCGGCAATCGAGGAGCTGAAACTCAGTGAGGTTGATGCAGCAGTCACTTTCAACCTGATCCCGGTCAACTTCGCCAAAGACCATATCACCATGGCATCCGAGCTGGCCCGGAAAGGCAAATTCTATGAAGCCAACCTGGCGCTTAAGGCCGTTGATGATGCAGTAATCACAAAAGCGTTCAGCCTCAGCGCACAACCCGAACACACGCCGGATGCAAGCGGCAAACCAGCGGACAAAGCCGGCAGCTGACCGGAAATTCTGATCAAAGACACGCCGGCCACGATCACTGTCGGCGTGTCCATGCCGGTGCCAGAGCAGCATGAACCTGCGGCACATATCATTCGACCCATCCTGCTGAAGGACAAAACCAGCCCGGTCAGCCATGAACTTTGTGACAAACCCACACTCAAAAACTGACCACAGCCCACAACCTCACAGGAAGGAATCCATGTCCCATATCCAGCGTACTGTCGCCCTGACCTTTGTCACCCTGCTGCTTGCCGCCTGCACCCCCAGACCCGTCACCAACAGCGAACCGGTCACCAGCACACCAGCCACCCGGCCCCCTGTCACCGAGAGCAAAACCACAACTGCGGCCACCACGGCCATGGCTGCCCGGACCGAAGCCGAATGCACGGCTGCCGGTGGCCAGTGGGGCTATATCAGCCGGGGGGCCAAGGGCTGCAACGAGCAGTACGCCGACGGCGGCAAGACCTGCACCAGCAACGAGCAGTGCGAATCGCAGGCCTGTCTGGCCACCAATCCGATGAAAACCACCGAAGGCAAATGTGCCGGTAACACCTTCGCCAAAACCAACAGCTGTCTGGGCCGCATCGTCAGCGGCAAACGCGTCCCGTTTCCCTGTCCCTGATACAGCCGGCTCCGGTGAGTGGAGCGGTGCCGCCCACCGGGAGCAGGGCGTTGCAGGCTCCTCCGTTGCCTGCTGCCTGTGTTATGCTCATCCGGTCAACACCTGATGGAGTATCCGCATGGCAGACACCGCCGACCAGACGACCCGTATCGGCCTGATCGGTCCCGGCATCATGGGCGAACCCATGGGCCGGAACCTGATCCGGGCCGGTTTTCCACTGACGGTTTATGCCCGCCGTCCCGAAGCAGCCCGGACCCTGGCCGCAGCAGGGGCCAGCACGGCAGCCACACCGGCAGAGCTGGCTGCACAGGTCGATATCCTGATCACCATGGTCTCGGATACGCCGGATGTGGAAGCCGTGCTGCTGGGGCCGCATGGTGTGACTGAAGGCGGCAGGCCGGGCCTGCTGGTCATCGACATGAGCACCATTTCCCCGGTCGCTACCCGTGACATGGCAACAAAACTGGCAGAAAAAGGTATCCGCATGCTGGATGCTCCCGTATCCGGTGGCGATGTCGGCGCTCAAAACGGTACCCTGACCATCATGGTCGGTGGAGATCAGGCCGATTTTGATTTCGCCCTGCCCGTTTTTCAGGCCATGGGCCAGACCATCACCCTGATCGGCGACCATGGAGCCGGGCAGGTGGTGAAAGCCTGCAACAACCTGATCATTGCCCAGACCGTGATTGCCGTCAGCGAAGCCTTTGAAATGGCCAAAGCTGCCGGCGTCGACCTCGGCAAGGCACGGGAGGCGCTGATGGGCGGCTTTGCCGGCTCCAGAGTCATGGAAATCCACGCCAGGCGCATGATCGACAACAATTACACCCCCGGCTTCAAGGCCCGGCTGCACAACAAGGACCTGCAGATTGTCGCCCGTACCCTCGACGCTTTCGACCTCAAGCTGCACGGCTCGCGGCTGGCGATCGGCTACATGCAGAAGCTGGTGGACCAGGGGGACGGGGAACTGGACTCTGCCGCCCTGGCCCGGATCGTGCAGCAAAGTGCGCACCTGCGCTGAAACCGATAGCCGTCTGGAGGACCATCATGACTGCTCCCGCCCATGCCATCCTGCCCGAAAGTCCCCTGCATCAGCAGATGCAGCAGTGGCGGCGTGATCTGCACAGGCACCCGGAAACCGCCTTCGAGGAAAACCGTACCAGTACCGTGGTGGCAGAACGGCTACAGGCACTGGGGCTGGAAGTCCATGCCGGTCTGGCCCGGACCGGTATCGTGGGCATCCTCCGGGGCCGACAGGGCAGCGGGCGGCACATCGCCCTGCGCGCCGACATGGATGCCCTGCCGCTGCAGGAACTTAATACCTTTGCCCATGCCTCCATCCATGACGGCTGCATGCACGCCTGCGGCCATGACGGCCATACCAGCATGCTGCTCGGGGCCGTGGCCCATCTGGCGCAACAACCCGACTTTGCCGGCACCCTGTATTTCATTTTCCAGCCTGCCGAGGAAGGCCAGGCCGGGGCGTATTACATGATCCGGGACGGCCTGTTCGAGCGTTTCCCGATTGAGGAAATCTACGGCATGCACAACTGGCCGGCCCTGCCTGCCGGGGAGTTTGCCGTGCATCCGGGAGCCGCCATGGCGTCTGCCGACCGTTTTGAAATCGTGGTCACGGGGGTAGGTGGACACGGAGCCATGCCGGATACCGCCATCGACCCGGTACTGGCCAGCGCCCAGCTGATCACCGCCCTGCAGAGCATCGTGGCGCGCAATGTCAACCCGGTGGACAGCGCTGTCATCAGCATCACCGACCTGCACGCCGGAAATGGCGCCTTCAACGTGATCCCGGAATCGGTACGCATGCTGGGCACCCTGCGTTCCCTGAGTAATACCGTACGTGAACAGCTCATGCAGCGCATCCGTCAGGTGGCGGAAAACACCGCTGCTGCCTTCGGTGCCCATGCCACCGTAGACTTCAAGAGCGGCGGCTATCCGGCCACCATCAATCATGCCGAACAGGCTGCCATCTGCCATGAGGTCGTCACCGGACTGGCCGGTGCAGACAGGGTGCACTGGAACCCGCCGCCAAGCATGGGGGCTGAAGACTTTGCCTTTTTCCTGCAGCAACGGCCCGGTGCCTACATCTGGATCGGCAATGGAGGCAGCGGGCAGCACTGCCATGCCCTGCACAACCCGCATTATGATTTCAATGACACCATCCTGCCGCTGGGAGCCAGTTACTGGGTGGCACTGGCACAGCGCCTGCTCCGGGGGCAGGCCTGAAACAGCAACAAGGACGGTAACGGCGGCATCCAGCCTGAACAGAGCAAATTCCGGCTGTAGGGTTTACTTTTCTCCAGCACCCGGTGTACTGACGTCAAGACCCGTCTGATCATGCGGCTCACTCCAGATTTGATAGTACGCATGCACGGTGCGCCATTTGGGAAAGTCGCCGGGCAGTGCACACCACACTGGCAGCCGGTGTGCAACAGGTACTGCACGGCACAAAAACACGTCATACAAGTCCACCCGGCGCGGGCTGGTCCTTTTGCGCACGCTTTCCCATAGCGCACGGATCGGCTCAAACTGCTCGGGTTTGATGTCGCTTGGGTCCTTCTCATGCTCTTTATTTTGAAGCCGTGAAAAGACTTTGAACAGGCTCTTATAGCTTTCAGCGCTGCGTCCCCCATCCGGCTTTGAGGGACAGACTCACCCGATAATCCAGCTTCAGCAGCAACTGGCCGATGACCAGCCGCCATAGACCGACGGTTAAACCCAGCCCGCCGCGACCTGACGCTGATGCGCCCGCATGGCATTGCGCAGCAGGATGCCGACCGTGACCGGCCCCACCCCGCCCGGTACCGGCGTAACCCAGCTGGCAACCTCCCTGACGGCATCGGTATCCACATCGCCCACAATGCTGATGCTGCCATCCGGGTGCGTCACCTGATTGATGCCGATATCAATCACGGCAGCACCGGGCTTCACCATATCCGCCTTGATGAACTGCGGAATCCCGACCGCCACGATCACCACATCGGCCCGGCGCGAATGCATGGCCACCGAGCGGGTCATGTGGTGACAGACGGTCACGGTCGCCCCTTCCGCCATCAGCAGGAAAGCCGCCGGTTTGCCGACGATTTCCGAATGCCCGATCATCACCACCTCCAGCCCCCGGAGATTGAGCCCGGTCTCACGGATCAGCTCCACCGAAGCCGCTGCCGTACAGGGTGCCATGGCCATGTCACTGTAGACGATATTGCCGATCGAAGCCGGATTCATGCCCTCCACATCCTTGAGCGGATGAATCGCCGACTGCAGCGAACGCAGGTTGATGTGCTGCGGTACCGGGCGCTGCAGAATGATGCCGGTCACAGCCGGATCATCATTCATGGCCACGATGCGCGCCTTGCATTCGGCATAATCCATGTCCGCCGGCCAGTTGACCGGCTCGAACGGAATACCGGCCTTTTCGGCTGCACGCTGCTGGTTGCGCACATAGACGGCCACCTCCGGTACCTCCCCGATACTGATGGACATCAGCCGCCCCACCGGTCGGGTTGTTGCAGCGGCCACCGCCACCTGTACAGCCACTTCGGCCAGAATGCGTGCCTGCACGGCACGCCCGTCAATCAGACGATGATCCTGCATCAGAATAACCCTTCAATCTGCCCCTGCGCATTCAGGTGGATGCGCTCCGAAGCCGGCGAGGCCGGCAGACCCGGCATGGTCATGATCTCGCCACAGATGGCCACCACAAACCCGGCCCCCGCCGACAGCCGTACCTCACGCACCGGTACCACATGATCCACCGGTGCTCCCCGCAGGCTGGGGTCGGTCGAGAAGGAATACTGGGTCTTGGCCATGCACACCGGCAGATGACCGTAACCCTGCTCCTCCCACTGCCGCAGCTGCTCCCGGATTTTCCGGTCGGCAATGGCCTCCGATCCCCGGTAGATGCGCTTGACGATGGTATTGATCTTCTCGAACAGCGGCAGCTCGTCCGCATACAGGGGCGCAAACTGGGCCGAGCCTTTTTCCACCACCGCCACCACCCGGCGTGCCAGCTCCTCGGTCCCTTCCGACCCTTTGGCCCAGTGCTGACACAGTACCGCCTCGGCACCCTGGGCCGCCACATAGTCCCTGATGGCCTGCACTTCGGCCTCGGTATCGGTGACAAAATGATTGATCGCCACCAGTACCGGCACCCCGAACTGTTTGACATTCTCCACATGGCGCCCCAGATTGGCACAACCCTTGCGGACTGCCTCGACATTTTCCGGGTCCAGGTCTTCCTTTTTCACCCCGCCATTCATCTTCATGGCGCGTACTGTGGCCACGATGACGGCAGCATCTGGCTTCAGTCCGGCCTTGCGGCACTTGATGTCGAAAAACTTCTCGGCCCCGAGATCCGCCCCGAAACCGGCTTCGGTGACGACATAATCCGCAAGCTTCAACGCCGTGGTGGTCGCCACCACCGAATTGCAGCCATGGGCGATATTGGCAAACGGACCACCATGCACAAAGGCCGGATTGTTCTCCAGCGTCTGTACCAGATTCGGCTGCATGGCATCCTTGAGCAATACCGCCATGGCCCCGTCCGCCTTGAGATCACGGCAGTAAACCGGGCTGCGGTCACGACGGTAGCCGATGATGATGTCACCCAGGCGTTTTTCCAGGTCCGCAAGGTCAGTCGCCAGACACAGGATGGCCATGACCTCAGAGGCCACGGTGATGTCAAAGCCGCTCTCACGTGGAAAACCGTTACCAGGCCCCCCCAGTGCGCAGACAATTTCACGCAGGGCGCGGTCATTCATGTCCATCACCCGCCGCCAGGCAATCCGGCGCACATCAATGCCGAGCGCATTGCCCCAGTGAATGTGGTTATCGATCATGGCTGCCAGCAGGTTGTGGGCCGCGGTGATGGCATGGAAATCCCCGGTGAAGTGCAGGTTCATGTCCTCCATCGGCACCACTTGCGCATAACCGCCGCCGGCAGCGCCCCCCTTGACACCGAAGCACGGGCCGAGCGAGGCTTCACGGATGCAGATGGCCGCCTTTTTGCCGATCCGGTTCAGGCCGTCACCCAGCCCCACGGTGGTGGTGGTCTTGCCTTCACCCGCCGGGGTCGGGTTGATGGCCGTGACCAGGATCAGGTGGCCATTGGGGCGTTCCCTGAGCGAGCGGATGAACGCGGCGGAAACTTTCGCCTTGTCATGACCATAAGGAATCAGATCCCCGGCAGGAATGCCCAGTCGGGCACCGACTTCCTGAATCGGCTTCTTGTTTGCTTCACGCGCAATCTCGATATCACTCTTGGCACTCATGATGATGTTGTCTCCCGGTTTTGCAACGGCTCCAGATTTGAAAAAAACAGCCCTGTCCCTGCCACGGCAGCAGGGATGGATACCGGCCATAAAAGGGAAGCCTGCCCGGCCTACCCCGCTTTCTCCGCCCGCACGGCGGCATACTTGAACTCCGGGATTTTCCCGAACGGATCCAGGGCCGGATTGGTGAGGATATTGGCGGCGGCCTCGACATACGCGAAAGGCAGAAACACGCTGCCCTCACTGACCGCCCGATCCGCACGGGCCATGACATCCACCGAACCGCGCCGGGTGGTGAGCCGGATCATGTCGCCCGGTTCGACCCCGAGGGTCCGCAGGGTACGCGGGTGCAGCGAGCAATTGGCTTCCGGCTCGATATGATCCAGCACGGTGGTACGCCGGGTCATGGAGCCGGTATGCCAATGCTCCAGCTGCCGTCCGGTGATCAGGATCATGGGATACTCCTGATCCGGTACCTCATCCGGTGGCACAATGGCCGCCGGGGTGAAGCGGGCCCGTCCACCCGCACGCGGAAAACCGTCCCCGAACACAATCGGCTGGCCCGGATCATCCGGTGAAAGGCTGGGGTAAGTCACCGCACCCTGCTCCAGCCGCTCCCAGGTGATGTTGTCCAGTGATTTCATGGAGCGTTTCATCTCGGCGAACACCTCACGCGGATGCCGGTAATCCCAGTCCAGTCCCAGCCGCTGCGCCAGCTGCACGGTGATCAGCCAGTCCTCACGCGCTTCACCCGGTGGCGGCACCGCCGGACGGCCCATCTGCACCTGCCGGTTGGTATTGGTCACGGTGCCGGTCTTTTCCGGCCAGGCGGTGGCCGGCAGCAGCACATCGGCAAAGTTGGCAGTCTCGGTCAGGAAAATGTCCTGCACCACCAAGTGCTCCAGCTTGGCCAGTGCGGCCCGTGCATGCTCGGCATCCGGGTCCGACATGGCCGGATTCTCACCCAGAATGTACATGCCCCGGATATCCCCGGCCAGAATGGCACCGATGATCTCCACCACCGTCAGGCCCTTGCGGGCTGAAAAATCCTTGCTGCGACTCCAGATTTCCTTGAAGGCCGAACGCACGCCATCATCGCTGACATCCTGATAATCGGGCAGGAACATCGGAATCAACCCGGCATCAGAGGCCCCCTGTACATTGTTCTGGCCCCGCAACGGATGCAGCCCGGTCCCCGGACGCCCGACCTGCCCGGTCATCAGCGCCAGCGAAATCAGGCAGCGCGAATTGTCGGTGCCATGCACATGCTGGGAAACCCCCATGCCCCAGAAAATCATGGAAGCCTTCGCCTTGGCAAAAGCCCGAGCCACCTCGCGCAGGGTGGTGGCCGGAATACCGCACACTGCCGCCATTGCTTCCGGCGCAAAGCCCTGCAGGTGCGCCCGCATCCTGTCCCAGCCCTCAGTGAACCGGTCGATGTAAGCCTGATTGTAAAGTTCCTCCTCCACAATGGTATGCATGATGGCATTCAGCATCGAAACATCGGTCCCGGAGCGGAACTGCAGGAAGTGGGAGGCATACCGGGACAGGCCGGTACCGCGCGGGTCCATGACAATCAGCTGGCCGCCACGCTTGGCGAACTGCTTGAAATAGGTGGCGGCCACCGGATGATTTTCCAGCGGGTTGGCCCCGATCACAATCGCACAGTCGGCATGCTCGATTTCATTGAAAGTGGCAGTCACGGCTGCCGAGCCGACATTCTCCATCAAGGCCGCAACCGAGGAGGCATGGCACAGGCGGGTGCAATGATCGACATTATTGTGCCCGAATCCGGTCCGGATCAGCTTCTGAAACAGGTAAGCCTCTTCGTTGGAGCATTTGGCCGAACCGAAACCTGCCACGGCTTCCCCGCCCTGCCGGTCACGCAGGTGTGCCAGACCACCGGCAGCCACATCCAGCGCCTCATCCCAGCTGACCTCACGGAAGTATTCATGCAGGTTGGACGGATCGACATTCAGCCCCTTGGGGGGCGCATCGGCACGCCGCACCATGGGCTTCTGCAGCCGGTGTGGGTGGGCAATGTAATCAAAGCCGAACCGGCCCTTGACGCACAGGCGCTGCTCATTGGCCGGGCCATCCGCCCCTTCCACCCAGACGATGCGGTCATCCCGGACCTTGAAAGTCAGTTGGCAGCCCACCCCGCAATACGGGCAGACGGACTGCACCTCACGATCAAAGGCGGCACTGTCACCCTGCCCGGCCTGATCCAGCACCGTGGCCGGCATCAGCGCCCCGGTGGGACAGGCCTGCACACACTCACCACAGGCGACACAGGTGCTCTGGCCCATGGGATCATCCAGGTCGAATACAATCCGGGCATCATGCCCCCGCCGGGCCATGCCGATAACGTCATTCACCTGCACCTCACGACAGGCGCGTACGCACAGGTTGCAGTGGATACAAGCATCCAGCTGCACCCGCATGGCCACATGCGAAGCATCCGGGGCCGGTGTGCGCTGCGGCTCCAGCGCTGGAAAACGGCTGCGGGTCACCCCCTGGTAAGCCGCCATGTCCCACAGGCGTGAAGAGCGGTCATGCGCCACCGGCTGAGGCGGCTGATCCGCCAGCAGCAGCTCCATCACCATGTTACGTGCCTGCGTGGGCCGCTCACCGGTGCTGCTCACGACCATGCCCTCAGTCGGCTGGCGGATGCAGGAAGCCGCCAGCGTGCGCTCGCCCTCAATCGCCACCATGCAGGCACGGCAGTTGCCATCGGCCCGATAGCCCGGCTCATCCGCATGACACAGGTGCGGAATCAGGGTGCCCTCACGCCGGGCCACCGCCCAGATGCTTTCCCCCTCACGGGCAGCGACAGGGCGTCCGTCCAGAATGAAATGAATGGTTGTCATGCTCAGACCTCCTGCGGGAAATGCTTGATGGTGAGACGGATGGCATTGGGTGCCGCCTGTCCCAAACCACAGATGGAGGCATCCTCCATGGTCTGTGCCAGCGCCTGCAGCAGGTCGGTATCCCAGTGAGCGGCCTGCATCAGCTTGACCGCCTTCTCACAACCGACCCGGCAGGGCGTGCACTGCCCGCAGCTTTCATCCTCGAAGAAACGCAGCATATTGAGGGCTGCTGCACGGGCACTGTCCTGATCCGACAGCACCACCACCGCCGCCGAGCCGATAAAGCTGCCATAAGGCTGCAGGGTATCGAAATCCAGTGGAACATCACTCAGGGAAGCCGGCAGCAGGCCGGATGACGGGCCACCCGGCTGGTAAGCCTTGAACACATGCCCGTCCGACATGCCGCCACAGGCTTCAATCAGATCGGTAATGGTGGAACCGGCAGGCAGCAGGTAAACCCCCGGTTTCCTGACCCGCCCGGAAACCGAATAGCTGCGCAGCCCCCTGCGTCCGTTTTTCTCCACCTGGTTCAATACCTGCGGCCCTTCACGGCAGATGCGCGCCACCCAGTACAGGGTTTCGATATTGTTCACCAGTGTGGGACGCCCGAAAATACCGACCTGAGCCACATAAGGCGGACGGTGGCGCGGCAGACCGCGCCTGCCTTCAATGGATTCGATCATCGCGGATTCTTCGCCGCAGATATAAGCCCCCGCTCCCCGGCGCAGGTCAATGTAGCCGGGGGGCACCAGACCGGCCTGCTCCAGTGCTTCGATTTCCAGCTGCAGAATCCGGCGTGCTGCCGGGTATTCATCCCGCAGGTAGATAAAGGCCTTTTCCGCTTCCACGGCCCAGGCCGCAATCAGCATGCCCTCCAGAAACAGGTGGGGTGTGCGCTCCAGGTAGTAACGGTCCTTGAAGGTGCCCGGCTCCCCCTCATCGCCATTCACCGCCAGATAGCGCGGGCCGGGGGCGGCACGGACAAAGGACCATTTGCGTCCGGACGGAAAGCCGGCCCCGCCCAGTCCGCGCAGCCCGGCCTCCAGCAAGGCATCCTGCACCTGCTCCGGGGTCTGGCTGCCGGCACGCAATGCCTGCAGGGTCGCATAGCCACCCTCAGCCCGGTAATCCGCATAAGTCTGGCAGGCCGGCACATGGACATGGGTGTCACCGGCGGCAATCGCCGCTTCCACCCTGGCCGGGGTGGCATGATCCAGGTGATGATGCCCCAGCTCCAGCACCGGCGCCGTATCACAACGCCCCATGCAGGGTGCCCTCAGTACCCTTACCTCGCTGCTGCCGTGATAACGGGCGGCCAGCGCTGTCAGTAACGCCTGGGCACCGGCCATCTCACATGACAGCGAATCACAGACCCGGATGGTCAGTGCCGGCGGGGCCTGTTCATTTTCTTTCACCACATCGAAATGGGCATAGAAAGTGGCAACCTCATACACTTCAGCCTGCGGCAGTTTCATTTCAAACGCCAGGGCACGCAGATGGGCCGCAGAAAGGTGGCCATAGTGGTCCTGAATCCGGTGCAGAAATTCGATCAGCAGGTCACGCCGCCGGGGCTGCTCCTGCAACAGGGCCCGGACTTCAGCCAGCGCCTGCTCATCCAGCTGCCGCCCCTTGGGGGTGCGCCGCCCCTTGCCCTTCCCGGACTTCCAGACCCCGGCACGGGATTCTCTGGTGGCAATACTCATCTCCATCTCCTGATTATCCATAAGCTTCTCATTGCGCATTATGGGCCGATGTCTCCAGTGCATGCAAAAACGAGCGCGCCGAAGAGCGGGGGGAAAGCAGTAAAAACCCCTGCGCCCCGGTACGCAGAATCATAACCGCCATGTGCTCCATCACCGTGCGTGCCACCCGCCCGACCGGAAACGCTTGCGGGTCCAGATCCAGCAGGCACAGACGCGCCAGCACCGCATGCACCGGCTCCCCGGCCAACTCCAGCATCACCCAGGCATCCGACTGGTCCACCACGCCGGCATGACCACCCAGTGCCCCGGCCACCCAGCGCTCGGGGCGTGCCTGCTCATGTTCGAACAGCAGGCCCAGACGATCCGGCTGCAGCCCCAGCAGACGCAGGCGGCCATCGGTACTCAAGCTGCTTTGTCCCACCGCAGGCAGGCTGAGGCCGAATGCCCGCTCCATGGCCTGTGCCAGTGCATCCCGATCCTGCTGCGCGACCGACACCAGCACCAGCGCCTGCCCGGTCAGCTCACGCAGGCTGAGGCCACCGATGCGCTGCTCATGGCCCGCCAGCGGGGATCGGGCCTGCAAACGGTATTCAGACATGCAAACGTTCTCCCTTGGGGTCAAAGAAATGGGGTGAGACAATTTCCACCTCGATGTCACGATCACGCACCGGATCAAAAGCCCGCACCACTTCACCCACACGCTCATGACCGCGCTGGATGAAGCCCAGCCCGATGGCGTGGCCAAGCATGGGCGAGAACGCCACCGAAGTCATCCAGCCCTGATCATGGCTCAAATCCGGTGTCGCCCCCAGCGCCAGAAAATGGGCACCGGCACTCAGGCTTTCATCACGCTTCAGTGGCCGGAACCCCATCAGGCGCAGGGCATCCGGCTGATTCATCGCCGGACGCCGGGACAGCACATTACCAATGAAATCGCTGCTTTCCGCCTTGCGTGCCACCATGGCCCCCAGCCCCAGATTCAGGGCCGTGGTCTGGCCATTCAGCTCATTGCCGGCAGCATGTCCTTTTTCGATCCGCATCACACCCAGCGCCTCAGTGCCATAAGCCACCACACCCAATGCCTGTCCGGCCTGCATCAGCACCCGGATCAGGGCATCCCCATAACGCGCCGGAACCGCAAGTTCATAGGCCAGCTCACCGGAAAAGGAAATCCGGAACAGCCGCGCCGGCACCCCGTCACACACCGTAAGTTCAGTACAGGCCATGAACGGGAACGCGGCACCGCCGATATCGACATCCTCGTCCACCAGCTGCTGCAACAGCGCACGTGCCCGGGGCCCGGCAACGGCATACTGCGCCCACTGCTCGGTCACGGATACCAGATGCACATCCAGCGCCGGCCACAGGCACTGACGGGCAAATTCCAGATTGCGAAAGACCAGCGCGGCATTGGCCGTGGTGGTGGTCATCAGGAAATGCTGCTCACCCAGACGGGCCGTGGTGCCATCATCATAGGCAAAGCCATCCTCACGCAGCATGAGACCGTAGCGCACACGCCCGACGGCCAGCGTCTTGAAGCCATTGGCATAGACCCGGTTGAGAAATTCCAGTGCATCCCGGCCCTGAATGTCGATCTTGCCCAGGGTGCTGACATCACAGACGCCGACGCCGGCACGCACCTGTTTCACCTCCCGGTCCACCGACTCGCGCCAGCGGGTTTCACCCGCCTGCGGGAACCACTGCGCACGCAGCCACAGACCAGCCTCCACAAATACCGCACCCTGCTCCTGTGCCCACTGGTGGCCCGGTGTCTGGCGCACGGGACGGAAATTCCGTCCGCGTGCGTGCCCGGCCAGAGCCGCAATCGGTACCGGTGTATACGGTGGGCGGAAAATGGTGGTTCCGGTCTCGGGAATGCTCTGACCGGTACAGGCGGCCATCACCGCCAGCGCATTGACATTGGCGGTCTTGCCCTGATCAGTGGCCATCCCCAGGGTGGTATAGCGCTTGAGGTGCTCGACCGCATGAAAACCCTCACGCTGTGCCAGCTGCACGTCCTTGACCGTGACATCGTTCTGCAGGTCCAGCCAGGCCCGTTTGCGCCCCGGCACCTGCCAGCAGGGTGAAATACCGGCAGCCTCATCCACTGCATCCGGCAGGGGCAGCGGTAGCGGCTTGTGCCCCAGCGCCAGCAGGGCGGCATGCGCAGCCTGCCGGCCATCCAGCAGACAGGCCATCAGGCTCAGGCTGCCCTGTGCCGCACCAGCCACACTCATGCCCGGCGGCAGTTCCGCCCCCGGCACAAAGGCGGCAATGCTTTCACGCCACTGCGGACGCCCGCGCTGGTGACAGGTCAGGTGCACATTCGGATTCCAGCCCCCGGATACCGCCAGGCAATCGGCGGCTATGTGCTGCCCGTCCGAGAGCAGGATGCTCTTCAGGCCATGCCGCCCACGGGTGTCGACCACCTGCCGCCCACGAAACACGGGAGCTGCCTGGAACGCCGGAACCTCCGCATCCGCACGGGTATCAATCACCGCCGCCAGCGCCACCCCGCTGGCCGCCAGGTCCAGGGCCGTCTGCCAGCCGTTGTCATTGTTGGTGAGCACGGCCACCTTCCGGCCCGCCGCCACGCCGAAACGGTTGGCATAGGCACGCACACTGCCGGCCAGCATCACACCGGGACGGTCATTGTTGGCAAAAACCATCGGGCGCTCGGTCGCCCCGGCACACAGGATGGCCTGCCGGGAATAAATGCGCCACAGCACCTGCCGTGGCTGGCCATCACACTGGAGCAGGTGATCGGTTCTGCGTTCCAGCGCCCCGTAGATGCCGTGATCAAAAGCACCATAAACCGTGGTGCGCGGCAGCAGGCGCACATGTGCCATGGCAGCCAGTTCCGCCAGCACCTGT
The DNA here is from genome assembly GCA_020442915.1 of Thiothrix sp. Classification (GTDB taxonomy): domain Bacteria; phylum Pseudomonadota; class Gammaproteobacteria; order Thiotrichales; family Thiotrichaceae; genus Thiolinea. The sequence continues at coordinate 36,085 of JAGRJD010000032.1, forward strand.
TCGGCCCACTGTACGCCCGGCCTGTCATCAATACGGTACGTTTCAGCGTTCAGACGCCCGCCCATGCGGAAATCCTCATCTGCAAGGATCACACGCACCCCGGCCCGTGCCGCTGTCAGTGCCGCCATCAGACCGGCAGGCCCGGCCCCGATCACCAGCACCTCACAGTGCAGATAGCCCTTGTCGTAGCGGTCCGGGTCCTCCTGTCCGGACAGACGCCCCAGACCGGCAGCCGCACGGATGACAGGCTCATACAGCTTTTCCCAGAATGCTGCCGGCCACATGAAGGTCTTGTAGTAAAACCCGGCGGACAAAAACGGGGCCAGCCAGTCATTCACAGCCAGCAGGTCATGCCGGAGTGAACCCCGAAAATTCTGGCTCTGCGCCTCCAGCCCGGCAAACAGCTCGACGACGGTGGCACGGGTATTGGGCTCCTGATAGGCCCCCTGCCGCAGCTGCACCAGCGCGTTCGGCTCTTCGGAGCCGGCACTGAAAATGCCGCGCGGGCGGTGATATTTGAACGAACGTGCCACCAGGCGCTGGCCATTGGCCAGCAGGGCGGAAGCCAGGGTATCGCCGGGATGACCCTGCAGGGTGGCACCATTGAAACGGAAATCCAGGGTACGGCCATAATCCACCAGCCCGCCCCCGATGCGTCCGGACTGGCTCATGCACCCGCCCTCCGCGCCAGTACCACATCCCGCGCCAGCTCTACGCAGAGAATTTCGTGGGTCAGGGTGTTGCGCGTCACCACCAGCCAGGAATGGTCCCCCTGCTCGTGAAACCATAACTCCTGATGCACACCTGCCGGATTGTCGCGCAGGTACTGGTATTCATAAAACCGTGTTTCCGCATCGGCTGCCGTCGCATCCGGGCGCTCCAGCAACGCCGCATCGCCCAGATACACAAATTCGGCCGCATCACGCAACCCCAGCAGGGGGTGATCAATAACCATGACTCGACTCCTTAATGCAGGTTGGGCTGGGCACCGGCACCCTTTTCGTCAATCAGCGCTCCGGTACGGAAGCGGTCCAGCCGGTAAGCTGCTGCCACCGGATGGGGCTCGTCCCTGGCAAGCAGGTGCGCAAAACAGAAACCGCTGGCCGGCGTGGCCTTGAAGCCGCCGTAACACCAGCCACCATTGAAATAAAGCCCCGGCACCGGCGTTTTGTCAATAATGGGCGAGCCGTCCATAGTCATGTCCATGACCCCGCCCCACATGCGCAGCAGGCGGGCACGCCCGATCATGGGCATGAGCGCCATACCGCCTTCACACACATCCTCGATCGTAGGCAGGTTGCCGCGCTGGGCATAGGTGTTGTAACCGTCGATATCGCCGCCGAACACCAGCCCGCCCTTGTCCGACTGACTGATGTAGAAATGTCCCATGCCGAAAGTGATCACTCCCGGAATCAGCGGCTTCAGTCCTTCGGAGACAAATGCCTGCAGCACATGGCTTTCCAGCGGCAGCCTGATGCCGGCCTGCGCCATGACCCGGCTGGAAGAGCCGGCCACACAGACCGCCACCTTGTCGGCACGGATGCTGCCCCGGCGGGTGTCCACGCCCCTGCATACCCCGTCTTCGAACAGGAAACCGGTGACTTCACAGTTCTGGATGATGTCCACTCCGCGCGCATCGGCACCACGGGCATAGCCCCAGGCCACGGCATCATGCCGTGCCGTGCCGGCCCGTGGCTGCCACAGTCCCCCTTTGATCGGAAAACGGGCATTGTCAAAATCCAGCTGCGGGTACTGCGCCCGCACACCCTCCTGATCCAGCAGGATGGCATCTGCCCCGGCCAGCCGGATGGCATTCCCCCGCCGGGCATAGGCATCGCGCTGAGTATCGCTGTGGTAGAGGTTGATGATGCCACGCTGGGAAACCATGGCATTGTAGTTGAGCTCCTGCTCCAGCCCTTCCCAGAGCTTCATGGACAGTTCGTAGAAGGGTTCGTTGCCGGGCAGCAGGTAGTTGGAGCGGATAATGGTGGTATTGCGTCCGATGTTCCCGGAGCCCAGCCAGCCCTTTTCCAGCACGGCAACACGGGTCAGCCCGAATGTGCCGGCCAGGTAGTAGGCCGTGGACAGGCCATGCCCGCCACCACCGATCACGATCACGTCATAAGCTGCTTTCGGGTCAGGTTCACGCCACAACGGTTTCCAGCCCCTGTTGCCGGTCAGGCCCTCGCGCAGAACCCTCAAGGCCGAATAATATCCCATGCACCCTCCTCAATTCCGTCCATGCCTCCCGCACATGCAGGCCGATCAATCAGACGTGTTACCACCCATGATAATCATGCAGTCACCACTTGACTTTCCCGATCCGGACAGTAACTTTCCTTAAATGGACAACAAACTGCTGCCAGGCCCTGCGGCCCGGCCCTACCGGATCGGTTTCCTGCTGATCGATGGATTCGGCCTGATGTCCTATTCCGCCACCCTTGAGCCGCTGCGGGCGGCCAATCTGCTGGCCGGCAAAATACTGTATGAAATTCATCATCTGCCGGCAGCCGGGGCGCGTGCCACCAGTTCCAGTGGTGCCATCATTCGTGCCAATGCCCAGGTGGGGGAGCAGGTGGATTTCGATCTGATGCTGGTGGTCGCTGGTGGCGATCCGTTCAGCTTCCGGGATGAACGCCTGTTTCAGTGGCTGCGCCATCTGTCCCGACGCCGTATCTGGCTCGGGGGCGTCTCCGGCGGCCCGGTCATTCTGGCCCGGGCCGGCCTCCTGAGGGGACGGCGTGCCACGGTACACTGGGAGCATGCGCCCACCATGACCGAGCTGTTTCCGGACCTGCTGCTGGAAAAAACCCTGTATGTCATGGACCATGACCGCATGACCTGTGCCGGTGGCACTGCACCACTGGACATGATGCACGCCCTGATCACCGGGCATCACGGCATCCACTTTGCCCGCCAGGTCTGTGACTGGTTCATGCACACGGAAATCCGTCCCTCCGGCAATCCCCAGCGTGCCGGGCTGGCTGAACGCTATCACACCCACCACCCGGCCCTGCTGTCCACCATCGAGCTGATGCAGAACAATCTCGCCATACCACTGGACCTGCCCCAGCTGGCAAGACTGGCCAGCCTCACTACACGCCAGCTCAACCGTCTGTTTCATGACAAGCTGCACCAGAGCACCATGGCCTTCTACCGCGACCTGCGTCTGGAAAAGGCCCGCAACCTGCTGCTGCAGTCCCCGTTGTCCATCACCCGCATTGCCCTGGCGACCGGGTTCGGCAGCTCGGCCCACTTCTCGCAGGCTTACCGGACAAAATACGGAGAGAAGCCTTCGGTGCTGCGGGGACGACGGATCAGACAGGACTGAAAACAGAAAAAAGGGGGGCATAAAAAAAGGGTGCCGCAGCACCCTTTCCTGATTCTTCCGCTATGACTGCAGATCAGAAGTCATACTTCAGTGCTGCACGAGCATGGGTCACATCATTGTCGAAGTCACTGTACTCAAACCATACGGTGGTCTTTTCGCCCAACGGCAGAGCATAACCAATGGCCCAAGGTGTGGTCTTATCGCCGATATCCGGATTGACCTGGCCGATATTGACATAAGCACCGGCATAAGCGAAGTGGGTACTGACGCTGTTGTCATCGCCATGACCGAAGTAGGACACAGCGGCATCCAGACCGGCAAACTTGCCACCGGCACCAACGGTCCACAGCGGATCATCACCGGTACCGCTCGGGCCATCGGTATCACGCACTGCGGCGGTCAGCCTGATCTTGGACTGCTCGGGGCCGAATTTACCGCCAATACCCAGCTCATAACCGTCGCCATGCTCTTCATCGCCGGCATAGCCGGTCGCACCGACGCTGACATTACCGAAGGTGCCGTCATAGCTGATGGCATCACCGGTACGGAAACTGGTATCACCCAGACAGGGCAGACAGGTATCCCAGTTACCCTGGTCGGTCAGCTCCTGACCGAAATTGTAGAAAGTATGGTAGTCCTGACCCAGACGGACACGGCCCCAAGCACCTTTCAGACCGACATAGGCCTTGCGGGTGCTCGTGGCACCGTTGCCATTGTCGGAAGAGTCGGTATCAACACCGAATTCATAGTGGCCAAAAGCCGTCAGGTCTTTGTTGATCTCGGTTTGAGCCTTGAAACCCAAGCGTGAAGCATAATTGCGCAGAGAGGTATTGGTGTCGTTACCGTCATCGGCAACATCAATACCGACACGGATACTGCCGTAGTAAGAGGCTTCAGCAAAAGCAGTACCGGAGACTGCACTCAGAGACGCCATCAGCATGGCGATAGTCAAACTTTTCATCTTCATAGTATTTTCCCATTCCACCGTTGCATAAACGCAGCGAACTGTATTATAAAGCCAACACTTTCCTGACACAATTGTTCATCGTGCAGTTTTTTGTACGGACCTGAAATCTCCTGATAAATCACATCCTTCCACCCATCAGAAAGTCACTTTCCACCTAGGAGTTGCGCCGTTTAAGCGCTGTTTACCCGTAGTTTTACCCTTTTCAGGCCTTTCTTACAACAGGCAGGCCCCATCCTGACCTTAACAAAAACCAATTCCTTACGTTTCAGTAAATTACTTGACGTTAACGTCAAGCAACATTACCATCCGGCTTATGGAAACGAAAAAGCAACAACTCTGGACCATTTCTGACCTGAGCGACGAGTTCGGCCTCAGCCAGCGCGCCATCCGCTTTTATGAAAACAAGGGCCTGCTCAACCCCCAGCGTCTGGGAGTCAACCGGGTCTACAACTATCAGGACAAGGCCCGACTGAAACTGATCCTGCGTGGCAAACGGCTGGGATTTTCCCTGGATGACATCCGGGAGTTCATTGCACTTTACGATGCAGCACTGGACCCGGAGCAGCAGGAGCAGCTGCATTACCTGCTGAAGCTGGTACAAAGCCGCCTGCAACAGCTGAAAAAGCAACAGGAAGACCTGAACGCCACCATCAACGAACTCGGCAGCATCGAACAGGAATGCCTTTTCCATATCCGTCAGGCAGGGCAGGCATGCAAACCGGCACCTGAAGAACCCCAGGCCTCACCCAAACCAACCATTGGAGAATCCGAATGAAAAATGTTGTGATTGCAGGCTATGTCCGCACCCCGTTCACGATGGCCAGAAAAGGGGCACTTGCCAGGGTCCGGCCCGATGACCTTGCAGCTGCTGCTGTCCGGGGACTGCTGGCAAAAACCGGGGTGGATGGCACAGAAATCGAGGACCTGGTACTGGGCTGCGCCTTCCCCGAGGGGGAGCAGGGCTTCAATATGGCCCGTCTGGTGGTACTGATGGCCGACCTGCCGATAGCCGTGGCCGGCGTCACCCTCAACCGTTTCTGCGGCTCCTCCATGCAGGCCATTCATCAAGCGGCGGGTGCGATACAAATGAACGCCGGACATGCCTTTATCTGTGCCGGCGTCGAATCCATGAGCCGGGTTCCGATGCCGGGCTTCAATCCTTCACCCAATCCCGTCCTGTACCAGGAAAGACCGGAAGCCTATATCAGCATGGGCATTACCGCTGAAAATCTGGCTAAAAAATACAGCATCTCCCGTCAGGAACAGGAAGCCCTTGCGGTTGTCAGCCATCAGAAAGCCGCTGCTGCGCAGGCTGCCGGCCGGTTTGATGATGAAATCATCGCCGTCGGTGAGGTCACCCAGGATGGCTGTATCCGCCCGGAGACCACCGCCGATACCCTGGCGGGACTGAAACTGGCCTTTGACGAACAGGGCAGCGTGACCGCCGGCACCTCCTCCCCGCTGACTGATGGTGCCGCCGCCGCCCTGGTCTGCAGTGAGGAGTTCGCCAAAGCCAACGGCCTGCCGGTGCTGGCGCGCATCAAAAGCGTGGCCGTGGCCGGCTGTGCGCCGGAAATCATGGGCATCGGCCCGGTCAATGCCACCCTCAAGGCGCTGGCCCGTGCCGGCCTCAAGGCAGCCGACCTTGACCTCATCGAGCTGAACGAAGCCTTTGCCGCCCAGGCCATTCCCTGTGTCCGCGACCTGGGGCTGGACATGGCCCGCATCAATCTGGACGGCGGGGCCATTGCCCTCGGTCATCCACTCGGAGCCACCGGAGCACGCATCACCGGCAAGGTAGCCGCCCTGCTGAAACGTGAAGGCAAACAGTTCGGCCTCGCCACCCAGTGCATCGGCGGCGGCCAGGGTATTGCAACCATACTGGAGGCCGTGTAATGGAAATCCGTAAAGTTGCCGTCATCGGCGCCGGCGTCATGGGGGCCGGCATCGCCGCCCACATCGCCAATGCCGGGGTGCCGGTGGTACTGCTGGACATCGTGCCGCCGGCAGCAGAAAACCGTAATACCCTCGCTGAAGGAGCCGTGCAGAAGCTGCTCAAGTCCGATCCGGCAGCCTTCATGCATCCACGCAATGCCAGGCTGGTCACCACCGGCAATCTGGAAGATGATCTGGCGCTGGTCGCCGATTGTGACTGGATCATCGAGGCCATTATCGAGCGTCTGGACCTGAAACAGGACCTCTATCAACGGCTGGATCAGGTCCGGCGCGCCGATGCCGTGGTGTCTTCCAATACCTCCACCATTCCGCTCCAGGCGCTGGTCGCCGGGTTGCCGGAAAATTTTGCCAAAAATTTCCTGATCACCCACTTTTTCAACCCCCCGCGCTACATGCGTCTGCTGGAAATCACCGGTGGAGAAAAAACCAGACCGGAAGCCCTTGAGGCCGTGAGCCGCTTCTGTGACCACAAGCTGGGCAAGGGGGTAATCCACTGCAAGGATACCCCGGCTTTCATCGCCAATCGTATCGGCATTTTCTGGATGCAGGTCGCGGTGCTGGAAGCCATGGAAATGGGGCTCAGTGTGGAAGCAGCCGATGCGGTCATGGGCAAACCGGTCGGGGTTCCCAAAACCGGTGTGTTCGGACTGCTGGACCTGGTGGGTATCGACCTGATGCCGCACCTGATGAAAAGCATGCTGGATGCCCTGCCTGAAGGCGATGCCTTCCGCGCCAAGGCCGGCATGCCGGACCTGATCGCCACCATGATCAGGGACGGCTATACCGGGCGCAAGGGCAAGGGTGGCTTTTACCGCCTCAACCGCAGTCATGGCCAGAAGCTCAAGGAGTCCATTGATCTGGCCAGCGGCGAATACCATGCCTCGGTCCCCGCCAACCTCGCCAGCGTCAAGGCATCAGCCCGGGGCGGGCTGGGCGCCCTGATCGGGCACCCGGATCAGGGCGGCCAGTATGCCTGGCGCGTGTTGTCACAGGTTCTGGCCTATGCTGCCGCACTGGTGCCGCAGATTGCGGATGACATCACCGCCGTCGACAAGGCCATGCGCCTGGGCTTCAACTGGAAATTCGGCCCCTTTGAGCTCATTGACCAGATTGGCGCCGCCCATTTTGCCGAAAAACTGGCCACTGATAATCAACCGGTTCCGGCACTGCTGCAGCAGGCGGCAGCAGCCGGCGGCTTTTACCGGGTACAGGACGGGCAGCTGGAATACCTGGACACGGCAGGGCCGTATCGCACACTGGAGCGGCCGGAGGGTGTGCTGCTGCTGGAAGACATCAAACGCGCCAGCCAGCCACTGCTGAAGAATGCCTCCGCCAGCCTGTGGGATATCGGCGATGGCGTGGTGTGTCTGGAATTCACCAGCAAGATGAATGCGCTTGATCCGCAGATTCTGGAACTGGCCATGCAGGCCATCCCGCTGGTCAAGAGCCGTTACAAGGCGCTGGTCATCTACAACGAAGGCAGTAATTTCTCCGTCGGAGCCAATCTCGGCCTGCTGCTGTTCTCGGCCAACATGGCCTCCTGGCAACAGATCGAATCCATGATTGAGGCGGGCCAGAATACCTACACCGCGCTGCGCTATGCCCCCTTCCCGGTGGTCGGCGCACCATCCGGCATGGCACTCGGTGGTGGCTGTGAAATCCTGCTGCACTGTGATGCCGTGCAGGCCCATGCCGAAACCTACATGGGACTGGTGGAAGTCGGGGTCGGCCTGATTCCGGGTTGGGGCGGCTGCAAGGAAATGCTGCAGCGCTGGGTCACCAATCCCAAGCGCCCCGGCGGCCCGATGCCCCCGGTGATCAAGTGTTTTGAAACCCTCAGCACTGCCACGGTGGCCAAGTCGGCCCAAGAGGCCCGTGACTACCTGTTCCTGCGCCCGCAGGACAGCATCACCATGAACCGTGAGCGCCTGCTGGCTGATGCCAAAGCCAGTGCCCTGCGTCTGGTGGAGGGCTATCAGCCGCCGGAACCAGTTGAAATCAGCCTGCCCGGCCCGACCGCACTGGCGGCCATGACCATGGCGGTTCATGACTTCCATACCATGGGCCGGGCGACTGATCACGATGTCACGGTTTCACTGGCGCTGGCCGAAGTCCTGAGCGGTGGTGATACCGACATGACCGAAACCCTGGATGAGCAGGCATTGCTGGCGCTGGAGCGCGAGCAGTTCATGCAGCTGCTGCACGACAACCACACGCTGGCACGCATGGAACACATGCTGGAAACCGGCAAGCCACTGAGGAACTGATCATGCCTGTTTACAATGCTCCCCTGCGCGACCTGCGCTTTGTCTACAATGAACTGTTTGATGGCAGCAACCTGCAGCAGCTGCCGGGTTACGAGGATGCCAGCCCCGATCTGGTCGACGCCGTACTGGAAGAAGCGGGCCGCTTCTGCGAGAACGAACTGCTGCCCCTGAATCAGCTCGGTGATCAGGAAGGCTGCCGCTTCGAGGAGGGCCGGGTTTTGGTTCCCGGCGGTTTCAAGCCCGCTTATGATGCCTATTATGAAAACGGCTATGGTGCCCTGACAGCACCGACCGAATACGGTGGCCAGGGCCTGCCCAAAACCCTCGGGTTCATGGTCGAGGAAATCCTCTGCTCCACCAACATGGCCTTTGCCATGTATCCGGGCCTCACGGACGGTGCCTGCCGGGCCATTGAAGCCTTCGGTTCCGAGGCACTGAAAGCCACCTACCTGCCCCACATGATTGACGGCAGCTGGAGCGGGGTCATGTGCCTGACCGAGGCCCATTGCGGTACGGATCTGGGCCTGCTGCGCACAAAAGCAGAGGCCGGTGAAAACGACAGCTGGCGCATCAGCGGCTCGAAAATCTTCATCAGTGCCGGTGAGCACGAGATGAGTGACAACATCATCTATCTGGTGCTGGCCCGGGCACCGGACGCTCCTGAAGGCATCAAGGGTATCAGCCTGTTCCTGGTCCCCAAGTTCCAGGTCGGAGCCGACGGCACGCCGGGGGAGCGCAACGGGGTCAGCTGCGGCTCCATCGAGCACAAGATGGGCATTCACGGCAATTCCACCTGCGTGATGAACTTTGATCAGGCCACCGGCTATCTGGTCGGTACCCTGCACAAGGGCATGGCCGCCATGTTCGTGATGATGAACGCGGCCCGTCTGGGTGTGGGCATGCAGGGGCTGGGACTGGGTGAAGTCGCCTACCAGAATGCCGTCAATTATGCCCGTGAACGCCTGCAGGGGCGCGCACTCAAGGGAGCGGCCTTTCCGGACAGGCCGGCGGATCCGCTCATGGTGCACCCGGATGTGCGCCGCATGCTGCTGACCATGCGCGCCTATACCGAAGGCAATCGTGCCTTGAGCATCTGGGTGGCGCGGGCACTGGATACCGCCAGCCACGCGACCGATGAACAGCAGCGTCAGGATGCCGATGCCTTTGTGGCCCTGATGACCCCGATAGTGAAGGCCTTCATGACCGACTGCGGTTCCGAGATTGCCAATACGGCCCTGCAGGTTTACGGCGGCCATGGCTATATCCGCGAATGGGGCATGGAGCAGTTCGTGCGCGATGCCCGCATCACCCAGATCTACGAAGGGGCCAACGGCGTACAGGCACTGGACCTGGTCGGGCGCAAACTGCCGGAAAAGATGGGGCGCAACCTGCGTCCGTTCTTCCATGAAGTGGCCGCTTATCTTGAGCAGAAAAGCCACGATGACCGTGCCGAACTGCAGCCACTGATCATGGGGCTGGCCAAAGCCTTTGGCCGCCTGCAGACCGTCACCGGCTGGATCGCCCTGCAGGGGCTGAAAAACCCCGAAGAGGCGGCTGGTGCGTCCAGTGACTACCTGCGCCTGTTTGCACTGGTGGCACTGGGCTACCTGTGGCTGCGCATGGCAGAAGTGGCTCTGGAACAGCGTACGGGTGATGAGGCCCGCTTCTATCAGGCCAAGCTGGATACAGCCCGCTTTTTCTTTGAGCGCCTGCTACCCCAGACCGGCTCGCTCATGGCGGCCATTCTGTCCGGCTGTGGTAGCATGATGGACTTCAATCCCGAGGCCTTCTGAGGAGAGCAGCCATCATGCCACCGGTCGTCGATATCGCCATTCAGGAGCGCATCGCGTTCCTGACCCTGAACCGCCCGTCCTCGCTCAATGCCCTGGATGACCAGATGGCCTTTGCACTGCAGGCGCGCTGCCTCGCCCTGGCTGAGGATGACCGGGTTCGCTGTCTGGTCATCAGCGGTGCCGGTGAGCACTTCATGGCCGGTGGCGATATCGGCTACTTTGCCCGCTGCCTGGAACTGTCGCCGGAACAGCGCCGTCAGGAAGTGGAACGCATCATTGCTGCCATTCACAGCGCCATTACCGCCATCCGCACCATGCCCTGGCCGGTACTGGCTTCGGTACAGGGGGCAGTGGCCGGCTTCGGGCTCAGCCTGATGTCGGCCTGCGATCTGGTGATCGCAGCTGGCAACCTGCACATCACTTCCGCCTACAGCCAGCTCGGGGTCTCACCGGATGGTGGCCACACCTTCTTCCTGCCGCGCAGTATCGGCGATAAACGCGCCCGTGCCATGGTATTTCTGAACCAGCCCATGGATGCCGGGGAAGCACTCGCCAGCGGCCTGATCAATCAGGTGGTCGAACCGGAAGCACTCAAGACAGCCACCCTGGCCATGGCCCGGCGCCTGTGCCAGACCCCGCAGCAGGCCATTGCCCGCTCCAAGGCCCTGTTCAACAGCGCGCTGAACCACTCACTGGAACAGCAGCTGGCTGCCGAACAGCAGGGCTTTGCGGACTGTGCCCTGACAACGGATTTTGCCGAAGGGGTGCAGGCGTTTCTGGAAAAGCGCAAACCGGCATTTACCCCCTGAAAACAGCCCCGGTTATCCGAATTTCTGTTTCAGTTCCACCTGAAACCGTAAACTGTCAGGGTGTCAATCCCAACCCCGATGGTAGCCATGAACAAGCATTACCCGGTCCTGTTCCTTGCCATGCTGCTGGGCCTCCTTGCGCCCCTGCAGGCAGAAGTCTATCGCTGGACCGATGCCAGTGGACGGGTCTACTTCGGCGACAGACCGCCGGCAGACAGCCGCGCCACCAATGTCGACCTCCCTCCCCTGACCGTGGCTGACAGCTTCTTCAAGTACCACAAACCGGATGCCGGACAGACGCAGGAACAGGCAGCGGCAGAAGCACAGACCAGCCATCCTGATGCCGGTCCGGACTACAAGTATTTTGAAGTCCTGTTCCCGAAAAACGAGGATGCCGTGCGTGCCAACGGCGGGCAGGTGACGGTCCAGCTGGAAATCGACCCGCCACTGCAGGCGGGGCACGGACTGGTGTTCTACCTGGACGGCAAGCAGGTGGGCAAAGGCAGCAGCACCAGCCTGATGCTGGAGGAAGTGGACCGGGGGGAGCACAGCGTGTTTGCCGTACTGCATGATGCCAGTGGCGAAGTGATCCGCAATACCCAACCAGTACGCTTCAATGTGCTGCGCACCAGCATTCTGCACTGATTTAACCGCACCAGGACACGGCAGCGACAAGCCACACGCAGGCAGCAGAAGCCGTGAATCACTCCCGCGCACCAAAAATGGCGGTTCCGATCCGTACCAGCGTCGCCCCCTCGGCCACTGCCGCCTCCATGTCCCCGCTCATGCCCATGGACAGGGTATCCAGTGCCAGTCCTTCGCCAACCAGCTGCTCCTGCAGCTGACGCAGGCGCGCAAAGGCCACTCGCTGCCGGGAAAAATCCGTTTCCGGGGCCGGAATGCACATCAGTCCACGCAGCTGCAGACCCGGCAGTGCAGCCACCTGATGGGCCAGTGCTGACACCTGTGCCGGTATCAGTCCGGACTTGGTATCCTCGGCGCTGATATTGACCTGCAGGCAGATATTCAGGGGTGGAGCCGCAGCCGGTCGCTGCTCACTCAGACGCCGGGCAATCTTCAGGCGCTCCACCGAGTGTACCCAGCTGGCCGTCACCGCAATCAGGCGCGTCTTGTTGGACTGGATCGGGCCGATGAAATGCCACTCGATACCCTGCCCCGGCAAGGCTTCGGCCTTTTCCACCATCTCCTGCACGTAGTTTTCACCGAATGCCCGCTGGCCACAGGCCAGCGCCGCCTGCAGCGCACTGACCGGGTGACGCTTGCTGACCGCCAGCAATTGCACACTGTCGGCAGGTCGATGGCAGCGGGCCTCTGCGGCACGCAGGCGCTGCCCGATTGTCCGGAGATTGTCACAGATCGTCATGGTTCGTGTTAACTTCCCTCAAAACAAAAACAGTTTCGATTATCCAACATAATTAATAAGAATTAACCGGATCAGCATGGATATTACCCAGCTTTTGGCGTTCAGCGTCAAGAACAACGCCTCCGACCTGCACCTGTCCGCCGGCCTGCCACCCATGATCCGCGTGGATGGCGAAATCCGGCGTATCAACCTGCCGGAGCTCCAGCACAAGCAGGTGCACGGCATGATTTACGACATCATGAACGACCAGCAGCGTAAAACCTACGAGGAACACTGGGAATGTGACTTTTCCTTTGAAATTCCCGGACTGGCACGCTTCCGGGTCAACGCTTTCAATCAGGGGCGCGGAGCCGGAGCCGTTTTTCGTACCATTCCCAGCAAGGTACTGAGTCTGGAGCAGATTGCCGCTCCCGGCAGCTTTCGCAAAATATCCGAAAACCCGCGTGGACTGGTGCTGGTCACAGGGCCGACCGGTTCAGGCAAGTCCACCACGCTGGCCGCCATGATTGATTACAAGAACGATTCCGACTACGGGCACATCCTGACCATTGAGGATCCGATCGAATTCGTGCACGTGAGCAAGAAAAGCCTGGTCAACCAGCGTGAGGTGCACCGCGACACCCAGAGTTTTGATGCCGCCCTGCGCTCCGCCCTGCGCGAAGATCCGGACACCATACTGGTCGGGGAGATGCGCGATCTGGAAACCATCCGGCTGGCACTCACCGCCGCCGAAACCGGACATCTGGTCTTCGGCACCCTGCATACTACCAGCGCCCCCAAGACCATTGACCGGATTGTGGACGTATTCCCGGCAGCCGAAAAGGACATGGTACGCGCCATGCTGTCCGAGTCACTGCAGGCGGTGATCTCCCAGACCCTGCTGCGCAAAAAGGGGGGAGGCCGGGTTGCGGCGCATGAAATCCTGATCGGTACCCGTGCGGTGCGCAACCTGATCCGGGAAAACAAGATCGCCCAGATGCGCTCCACCATGCAGACCGGCCAGTCCGATGGCATGCAGACCCTGGACCAGTCGCTGCAGGCGCTGGTCATGAAAGGGCTGGTGGACCGTGATACCGCCCGCCGCAAGGCGGATAATCCGGACGCCATTTAAGGGAGGCCCTGTATGGATCGTGAAGCCGCCCTCGGCTATATCCACAAGCTGATGCATAAAACCCTGGAACAGGGTGCATCGGACCTGTTCATCACCGCTGATGCCCCTCCGTCCATCAAACTGAACGGGGAAATGCTGCCGCTGTCCCAGAGCCCGCTGAACGAGATGAACAGCCGCATGCTGGTGCGTGCTGTCATGAACGACCACCAGCTGCGCCAGTTTGAATCCGAGATGGAATGCAACTTCTCCGTCAGCCTGCCGGGGCTGGCACGCTTCCGGGTCAATACCTTCACCCAGCGCAGCTGCATCGGCATGGTGCTGCGCCATATCCCCTCCAAGGTGCCCAGCTTCCGGGACCTGTCGCTGCCCCCCTCCCTGCGCGATATTGCCATGACCAAACGCGGGCTGGTGCTGGTGGTCGGTGCCACCGGTGCCGGCAAATCCACCTCCATGGCCGCCATGCTCGACTACCGCAACCAGAACTCCAAAGGCCATATCGTCACCATTGAAGACCCGATCGAATTCATTCACAACCACAAGGGCTGCCTGATCACCCAGCGGGAAATCGGTGTGGATACCCTGAGCTACGAACTGGCCATGAAAAACACCCTGCGCCAGGCTCCGGATGTGATCCTGCTGGGGGAGGTCCGCGACCGGGCAGCCATGGAATATGCCATCAACTACGCCGAAACCGGGCACCTGTGTCTGGCCACCCTGCACGCCAACAACGCCAACCAGTGTATTGAGCGCATCCTGAACTTCTTTCCGCAGGAACGGCATGCACAACTGCTGATGGACCTGTCCCTCAACCTCAAGTCCATCATTTCCCAGCGTTTGGTGCGTACACCCGACAACAAGGCTCGCCTGCCTGCGGTTGAAATCGTCATCAACACCCCGATGATGGCCGATCTGGTCCTCAAGGGGGATGTATCCGGCATGAAAACCCTGACCGCCAAATCGCGTGAACAGGGCATGTGCACCTTTGACCAGTCCCTGTTCGACCTGATCGAGACCCGCAAGATCACCGTCCAGGAAGGGCTGCGCAATGCCGACTCCATCAATGACCTGCGCCTGAAACTGAAACTGGAGAGCCGTTTTGCCAAGGAACATGACGTGTTCCTCGGGACTGAAAAGCTCGAAATCGAACCTGTCAAACGCTGAGGATGTAAACCGCCATGACAAACCTGATTGAAGATGATATGCGCATTGCCCCCCTGCTGCACATGATGGTCAACCAGAGCGCTTCCGACATTTACCTCACCACCGGGGCACACGCTTCCATCAAGGTCAGAGGCCGGCTCAAGCGCGTGAGCAAAGAACCCATGCGTCCGGGAAATATCCGCCAGCTGGCGGAGGAGGTACTGAGCCAGGGCGAAATGGATGAATTTTTCCGCGAACGGGAATTGAACAAGGGGATCGCCCTCAAAGGCATCGGGCGCTTCCGCATGAACCTGTATTTTCAGCGCGGCGAGGTCTCGATGGTGATCCGCCATATCCGCAGCAAGATCAGCTCCCCGGATGAACTGGCCCTGCCCGCCAGCCTGAAACAGCTGGTGATGATCCATGACGGCCTGATCCTGTTTGTCGGCGCTACCGGCTCGGGCAAGTCCACCTCCATGGCCTCCCTGATTCAATACCGCAACGAACGCCACAGCGGCCATATCCTGACCATTGAAGACCCGATTGAATATACCTTCCGCCATGCACAGTCCATCATCGGCCAGCGTGAGGTCGGTTTTGACACCCTGAGCTATACCCGTGCCATGCGTGAAGCCATGCGCGAGGCGCCGGACGTGATCATGGTCGGGGAGGCACGTGACGCCGAAACCATGGAAGCGGTGCTGGGCTTTGCCGACACCGGGCATCTGGCCATTTCCACCCTGCACGCCATCAATGTGGTGCAGGCACTGGAACGCATCCTGTACCTGTTCCCCGGTGACAGCCGCACCCGCATACTCATGGACCTGTCCCTGAACCTGCGGGCCATCGTGGCCCAGCGCCTGATTCCATCACCGGACGGTGAAACCCTGCATCTGGCAGCAGAACTGCTGGTCAACACGCCCTACGCTGCCGAACTGATCCGCAAGGGCAGTTTCAACCAGCTGCCGGAAGTGATTGAAAAAGGTGCCTCCGATGGCATGGTAAGCTTTGACCAATCGCTGCTCAGGTTGTACAAGGAAAAGAAAATCTCGCGCCAGAGTGCGCTGGAATACGCCACCTCACGCAATAATCTGGAATGGCAGATGAACTTCGGTACCCCCGGATTCAACGAAGAAAGCAACAAGCCGGTCAACGCCGGTGACGAGGAAACCGTGTACGAAAAAGTCACCAACTCCCAGAAAAAACAGCCAAAGCCTGCCCTGACCGCTACCGGCCTGCCGGTTCTGGCCTGAAACCCACGGTATGCTGGCAGCCTCAGACCGGCCAGCGCAATACCGGCACCTGCAGGAGGGCACGCAGATCCTGCAGGTTGTCCATACCCGGTGTTGCAGCCCGGATCGGGTTCAGCACCACCCCGGCCACCTCCAGCTCCCGCTGCCGGATCACTTCCAGCGTCAGGAGTACATGATTGATACAACCCACCCGATCTTCGCTCACCAGCAGTACCGGCAGCCCCAGCGCCTGTGCCAGATCGGCATTCAGCCCATCCATGGCCAGGGGCGAATAAAAGCCCCCCGCCCCTTCCACATGGACAAACTGCCCGGCCCGTACCGGTTCCAGACAAACCGCAGCCAATCCGGCAATCTGCAGCTCCCTGCCTTCCAGCAAAGCCGCCCGTGGCGGTGACAGGGGACGCAGCAGACGGTTGGGGCAGACTTCATGCAAGGGCTGGAATCCGCTGCCGCTCACAGCCAGCCGCCAGCTGTCGGTTTCCGTGACCTGCTCATCCTGCCAGCCGGACTCCACCGGCTTGCGCGGAATCACCCGGACACCGCGCCGGCGCAGCAGCTGCATCAGCCGCACACCAACCCAGGTCTTGCCCACACCGGTATCGGTACCGGTTACAAACCAGCCTGGCAGGGTAGCGACCTGCTCCAGCCACTGATCCAACTCATCAATCGCTTGTCGGCTATTCAATAGAGATAACTTCATGCGCCGGATTTTCCATTATACTTGCAGTCCCCGACTGTTACTGTTTATCGAGGACATGGATTTATGCAGGCGCAATTCTGGCATGACCGCTGGGAACAAAACCAGATCGGATTCCACCAGCAGGACTTCAATCCTCATTTGCAGGCCTTCTGGGACCGGCTGGAACTGCCGGCAGGCGGAACCGTGTTCGTACCCCTGTGCGGCAAGAGTCGCGACCTGCTGTGGCTGCGGGCGCAGGGCTTTCCGGTGCTCGGCATTGAACTCAGCCCGGTCGCGGTGCGGGATTTCTTCGCCGAAAACCGCCTGGAACCCCAGGTGACACCACAGGGAAAATT
Source organism: Thiothrix sp. (assembly GCA_020442915.1). Classification (GTDB taxonomy): domain Bacteria; phylum Pseudomonadota; class Gammaproteobacteria; order Thiotrichales; family Thiotrichaceae; genus Thiolinea. Next base: position 53,131 of record JAGRJD010000032.1, read on the forward strand.
CGAGCGCTGGGAAGCTGACGGGCTGGTCATTCTGCAGGGTGATTTCTTTGAATTGACGGCAGCCGACCTGTAGGCATGCAGCGCCGTCTTCGACCGTGCCGCGTTGATCGCCCTGCCGCCCCCCATGCGTCCGGATTATGTGCGCCATTTCCATGCCCTGTTTCCGGTCCGGGTGCCGACCCTGCTGGTGACGCTGGAATACGATCAGTCCATTGCCAAAGGCCCGCCGTTTGCCGTGCTGGAAGATGAGGTCAAGGCATATTACACAACGAGTTTCGACATCCGCCACCTGTGCACGCTGGATGTGAGCACTGAAATGAGCGGACTGACCCGGCGCGGCGTCAAGTCACTGCTCGAACAGGTCTACCTGCTCAAGCCACGCTGAAGGCGGCAGGACCAGCCCCGCCCGGTCTGGTCAACGTTGCAGGGTCAGGTTTTCCAGCCGCTCACGCACCAGCTCACTGCCGGGGGCACCGTTGCACATCTTGCCCGTCAGGATGGCAAAGTCATCGCAGTCATGCAGTGCCCGTCCCATGACGGCATCAATGCAGTTGCGCCACTCCTCCAGCTCGGGCGAGGTGCTGAACGGCAGGAAGCTGCCCCGGTAGATACCGATGGCATCCTGGGTACGGTGCTGGCGCAGGCTCTGCCAGATATCGATGAAATCCGCCCACACCGGGACCATCAACCGATAGGGGCGCGACCCGACCTGCCCATCCAGCATGCGCCGGATGTGTGACAGTTCCGCTTTCAGGGTCGAAGCCGAAACCGGCTGGTCGCCATACAAGGCGGCATGGAAAGCGTCCAGCGTCAACCCCTGCGGGTTGAGTGCCAGCAGGCAGAGAATTTCCAGCTGACGGTGGGACAGGTGCAGTTCCCGCCCCCGGAACACCACCCTGGGCGCTCCCAGCCCGTGAAGCTCCAGCTCGGCACGCGGCAGAACCTCCGGCAGACGCCCGGCAATCGAGCGCGCCAGTTCCTTGACCGCCGCCTGCCCCAGCGGGGTGTGGTAATTCCAGGTAGTGGAAATATCCAGCACCCCGAGCATCTCGCCTGACTGCGGATGCATGATCGGGGCGGCGTAACACACCCAGTCATGTACCAGCGGCAGGAAATGTTCAGAGGAAAACACCGTCGCCGGGCAGCGCAGGGTGGCGGACAGCCCCACGGCATTGGTACCGGCAGAATGCTCATCCCAGTGCCCGCCGGGAATGAAGTTGACCGACTCGGCCCGGCGGCGCATGTGCTGGCTGGCAAAAGTCCAGAGCAGACACCCCTGCGGATCGGAAACCGCCGCCACCAGCGAACCTTCACGCGCCAGCTGCTTGAGCTGGTCCAGCTCCTGTCCGGCCACCAGTCGCAGAATGGAGTCCTGCCAACGCTGGCCGGCGACGTACTCATCGGCACAGGGGATGGTCAACTGTTCATCCTTCGGGTCCAGCCGGGTCGCAGAACGCTGCCAGGATTCGGCAATGTCATGGTTGAGCAGGTCAGAATTCAGGTTGAGCCTGCGGCCGGAAATAAAACGGCTCCACTGCCGCTCCGCCCAGAGACGGCGCTGCATCAATACATTATTGGCGCGGGCGGGGATCATGTCATGTGTACCTGCTCATGTCTGTCCGTGGCAACTCTCCCGGGCATTTGCCTGTCAATGGAACACCAGCAACGACCCCTGTCACCGGAGCCGTGCTGATTCAAGCATAACCGACTGGAATCAATCAATAAAGCAGTGCAGGGTCGGGGCAATGACTGATGGGTGTGGCCGGGAGCCGGTCAGGGATCATCAGCGTTCGCAGCAGTCCGTCGGCCAAAACTCAGGGGGTGACTTAGCACTACTTCCCCGCCACAGCCGGCATGTTCCGGGTTCCCGGACCGCAGGCTGCCGGCCAGTCTGGCATGGGGAAGCTGCAGCAGGGACAGAGCCGTACAGCGCGCTGCCCGTCGTCACTCAGCAACAGGCTGAGCTGTCCCAGAGGGTGATACAACTGCTCACGGGTCACGGTACCGAGCCAGATGGTTGACACGGTTCCATCCGGCTCCACCAGCCGCTTTGGGTAAAGCCGCAGCACAAAACGTCCGTCAAGGAGGGGTTTCAGATAGGCATGCGGCATGCATGGAGTGCGATTCCTGCGTGGATTGGGAGTCAGTCAGGCTCGGCGAAGGATTCCCGATACTTCGGAAGAGCAGTGTAACAAGGCGTTCAGCGCCAACAAACCGGAAATCAGGTGTACCGGCAGCGAAACCCTGCTCCCGTCAGCAGGGGCTTGCTTCAGCACCGCTCCGGCCCCTGCTGACGGCTGGCCTGACAGCTGCAGAAAGGTCGCCAGTAGCCCACGACGCCTTGAACGCCAGATTGAACAGAATCCGTATAGCATCGACCGCCTGCCAGAACTGTCCTGCTTTAAAAAAATATGTGACTTTCCCAGAACTCGTGCGAATGGGCATTGGTGGTGCGACAGGTTGTATTGTATGCTGCCTGTTCATGAGTCCGGGGCTGAACTTTGGATGGAAGAAACGTGATGATAACCAGAGTCAAAAGCGAACAAAAAACGAATATGGTAGGTAGTGTATGCTCAGGGATTGAGCGAAGACTTCCTATTCTGTTAGACACAGTTTCCATATAACATACTGTTATTGCGCAAAAGCACTTTTCCTGAGGTTCGAGCAATGAAAGTAAAACGAATCGTTTCGAATGTAGCTGCTTCAAACCCGGATGATGCCAAAGCATTCTATGAGTCTATTTTTGGTCTTGAGCTTGTTATGGATCACGGATGGATTAAAACCTATAGTTCAGGGGAAGAAATGACTACACAAATTAGTGTGGCGTCCGAGGGCGGCTCAGGGACTCCTGTGCCGGACTTATCCATAGAAGTTGATGATCTTGATACGGCTCTGAAAAGGGTTAAAGCTAAAAATATTGAAATTGAGTACGGTCCAGTATCAGAGCCTTGGGGGGTATCTAGGTTTTATGTTCGTGACCCATTTGGGAGGCTAATCAATGTGCTTCAACATAAATAGCCTCGCATTGCGCTATAACAAGTTGCTGTTGTCGCGCTGTGCGCTGGGACTGCCTACGCTTCGCTTCGGCAGCCCCAAAGCAAGGCGTTATGCACACACAGAGACAACCCGACTTCGTTCTTAGAGACTTGACTGGTAGAATAGCCAAGGAAAAACGATACGGGAACATGGAAATGATAGAAAATCATACTATTATAAGCAAATTTGATGAAAACTCACGCATTGTGGTAACTGAAAGCGACACATTATCAACACTAAAGAGCCTCCCCAACTCAAAATTTAAACTTGCCGTCTCCTCTCCTCCATACAACCTTGGCAAAGAATATGAGAAACAAATTGAGTTACAGCATTACCTTGATTGGCAAACAGAAATAATAAAAGAACTTTCAAGGATTACTTCAGATAATGGGAGCATAGTTTGGCAAGTTGGCAATTTTGTAGACAACGGTGAAGTGTATCCTCTTGATATTCATTTCTATCCGATTTTTAAGGCACTAGGGTTACAATTAAGAAATAGAATTGTTTGGCATTTTGATCATGGTCTTCATGCTTCAAAAAGATTCTCTGGACGATATGAGACTTTGCTTTGGTTTACTAAGTCAAAAGAGTATACATTCAATTTAGACCCAGTAAGAGTGCCATCTAAATATCCTGGGAAGTTACATTACAAAGGAGATAAAAAAGGTCAACCAAGTGGAAATCCACTTGGAAAGAATCCTTCTGACTACTGGTCAATAATAGCCAAAGAATGGGATAACGGCATTATTGATATACCGAATGTTAAATCGAATCATCCTGAAAAAACAGATCATCCATGCCAATTCCCTATAGAATTAATTGAGAGATGTGTACTTGCATTAACTAACGAAGATGATTGGGTTATAGACCCATTTGGTGGTGTAGGCTCTAGTTTGATAGCAGCTATCAAAAATGAACGAAGAGGAATGATGATTGACCGTGATCCTCAATACATTAGTATTGCAAAAGATAGAGTTCGTGCATTTCAAAGTGGTTCATTAAAAATGCGACCTCTAGGCAAGCCTGTACATAAACCAACAGGAAAAGAAAAGGTAGCACAAATGCCGTCAGAATGGCTTGATAGGAAACAGGAGAGATTAATTTGAAGATTGTAGCTACATATGACTTTAATGGCGGAAAAGCCGCAGTTCAAAATAAATATGCGGCAGAGTTTGTCCAAATTCAATCTGTGATAGCTGCTATTGATGCAAGTCTTTACAAGACAAAAGAAAGCACAGAAAAAACAATGATGGGAAAAATGCTATTTTCTCCGATGGAATTAAATAAAGCATTTAAGCGTGAGTTTGCAAAATCCGAAAATGGCGGATGGTCAAACCACAAAGTTTTATGTGATTATAGTTATGGTGAATATACACAGGACTATATAAAATCCCAAAACTCTCGTGATCAACCATTTAGAGATATGGATTTTGTTAAACCAAATACAAAACTGGGGATTGAAGTCCAATTTGGAAAATATGCATTTATGGTTTATAACGTCTGTGCAAAAATGACGATTTTTAGCAATATGGGTGTGATAGATACAGGAATAGAGATTGTCCCAGTAAAGAATTTTGCAGATGAGATGAGTACAGGTGTTTCTTACTTTGAACAGTTTGCATGGGATTTACAGCACAGAGGAACATCCGATATAGATATTCCTGTTCTTATTTTGGGTATTGATGCTTAATAAAAGCATAACGAGTGGTTCGACGACTCATCCAGAATATACCTTTCGTCAGAACAATAATTTATTCTTCACGTTCGTCAAATTTTGCGAGCTACTATTAAAGAGTAACTAAACCTTATAGAAAGGAATCAGTCATGGAAAAAATCAATGGATATGGGAGGGCCCCCTGTGTCAGGATAGTTGTCGCGTCCATCGATTTTGAAATGCAGTCAATCAGGGGACGGCAAGTGAGAGAGCAATGCCGCGTTATAGCGAGGAATTCAAAGAACAAGCCGTACAGAACCGAAAAGCTGTTTGGCAAGTAATATGTTTACTAAAATACCCCTCTTTCTGATGCTCATATTAAGCGTTGTTGGATGCAGTCGTGGAGCCTTACAAGGTTCAGAGAAAGATTTAGGCAATGGTTTTGTTCTGTATTATATAACTGATACAGGAAAACGAATTGAATATGAAGGAAACAAAGGAGAGAGCTACACTGTGGTAAGTAATACAGTAGATGGATTCTACAATAATAATGATTATATTTTTGCAATCAGAAATCCTTCAGACAATGCAAAATTAGATACTTCATATGAGGAACGATACAATAAACCTTGTGAATTCATTATGATTAACAAGAATACTCATGAGCAACACAAATTTTCTGGATGGAATGATTTTGTTGTGGCTCTAGAAGAAAAATCTATAAATATATCTAATCTTTCCTTCACTTTTGAGAAGGAAGATGAAAGATCATGTCGCCCAAAGTGATTGTTTTGATGGGTCTTTTATTAATTGCCAACAAGACGCTTCACCGGACAAGCCGGTGAGCTTAGCGTTCTCCCAAAAAAATTACTACCGAATATGCCAACAAAAGCCGAATTTGAAACCTCTCTAAAAACCTTCGCCGAGACACTGACGAAGCATGTCAGCACCGATGACGGTCAATGGACGGTAAAAGGCTTCATCGATACCTTCCGTAACATTTACACGATCTCATCTGACACCAAGATTGTCAAGACCCGAGTGATCAAAG